>JAJYMT010000027.1 GCA_021786695.1 bacterium | reverse complement strand
ATCCTGCCGCTGCTGCTGACGCTCGGCCGCAGCGAACTGTTCGCTTTTTTGGGCAAACTGCTGGTTCACCGCAGCCGGCCGGCCGAGAGTTTTTATTTCGAGCCGTCATTCTCTTTTCCGAGCGCGCACGCCGCCATCGCGGTCGCCTTCTACGGCTTCCTGGTCTATTTCCTTTGGCGCATCGTGGCAAACTGGCAACGCCGGCTCCAGATCGGTTTTCTCGGTTTTATAATCATAACACTGATCGGCTTGAGCCGCGTTTATTTGGGCGTGCATTTCGTGAGCGATGTCTGGGCCGGTTATCTTTTGGGCGGCCTGTGGCTGCTGATCGGCATCAGTATTCATGAGTGGCGCGGATACGGCCGGCCGGCGGACGCCCAAATCCATACCGGCGGCGCCCGCCTCGCCGTCGCCGGCATCCTGGTCTTGATGCTGGCCGGATACTCGGTCTACGGCTTCGTTTACCGTCCGAAAATCAATCTGGTGACCCTCGGTCCGGCCGAAACCACCGTTTCGCCGGACATCCTTAAATCGCTCGACGAATACCGACTCTCGCGCTACAGCGAGATGCTCGACGGCACGCCGCAAGAGCCGCTGTCGTTCGTTCTCTATGCATCAAGCGACGAGGAGGTGGGCCGGGTATTCGGACGGGCCGGCTGGCTCGTTGCCGATGAACCGACCTTCAGCTCGCTCTTGAAAATCGCCCAAGCCGCGGCGGCCAACAAGCCCTACGACCGCGCGCCGATGACTCCCTCGTTCTGGCAGGCGGAGGTCAACAATTTCGCCTTCGAGAAGCCGACCGACCAGAAGAGCGTGCGTGAACGCCACCATGCGCGCTTCTGGAAGACCAACTTCAAGACGCCAGGCGGAAAAAACATCTATGTCGGAACCGCCAGTTTGGACGTCGGGATCAAATGGGGCATCACCCATCGCATCGATCCGGATATCGATACCGAGCGGGAATTCTTGTTTGAAGACCTGAAAAAAACCGGCCTGCTTGCCGGTTCCAAGAAAACGAAATTCGTCCAGCCGGTGCTCGGCACCAACAGTTCCGGCGACCAATTCTTCACCGACGGAGAAATTTATATTTTGGATATCAAATAGTCGACCCGAAACCACAACGCCCTTCTCGACACCCGACCTCGAATATTCGAGGTCGGGTGTCGAGAAGGCATATCTCCTCCGGTATATTTCACTCCCATACACTGGATTATGGGATTAAGGGATTCGATCCAACCTCTCGGTGTCCGACACCGAATGCGCTACCAATAAAGGAAGACGCCATCTTCTTCCGCCGAGATACGGATGGCGAGAGAAGAAACGATGAAATCGAACTCGCCGACGAAGACGCCGCCGTCCTTCTCGATCCGTTCCGGATTTTTGTAAGTCCCGATGAAATCCAAGACCTCTTTCTCCAGCTTTTTCATCTCGCCGATGAATTTTTCCGTCTCCGCGGTGTCCAGGCCGCGGTTTTTTATCTTTTCCAGCACCGCCGGATAGAAGGTCTCGTTTTCCAGTTTCAGGTGGCGCGCAAGCGCCGATTTGAATTTCGACAAACGGGCGATGATCTCCCTGCCGTCGGCTTGCGGCGAATGGATTTTCGTCTTGATGCCGCTCAAGATGCCCTTGAGCTCGATGTGCTGCCGTTTCAATTTGAAAATTAGATCGTCCGGCATAGGATTTATTTGAAACATGATTTAAGCGTCTCGATATTTTTTTTGTCCGGTCCCAGACCGTCAAAACCCGGCACCTCCAGGATCCAGTCGGCCGCGTAGAGCCGCGAATCCTTGGCTAGGTTTTTGAAACCGGTGAGACCGATCTCGCCCCGCCCCAGATTCTCGTGCCGGTCGTGATGCGAACCATAGGCGGTTTTCGAATCGTTGATATGGAGCGCGTCCAGATGCTCCAGGCCGATCGAGCGGTCGAAATCGTCGAATAGTTTTTTTATCTTTGCCGGCGAATACTCGTCGATCAGGCCGGCCTCAAAGCCGTGGGCGGTGTCGTAGCAGATGCCCAAGCGCTTCGATCCGACCGCGTGGAACAATTCTCCGATCTCGCGAAAGGAGAAGCCGAGTTTGGCGCCGCCGCCGGAGGAATTTTCCATGATCAATTTGGCGTTTCCGGGCACGGCCTTCAGGATTTTTTTCAGACCGTCAGTCGTCTGTTTTTTCGCCGCATCAAGATCGCCCTCGCCCGAAGAACCGAGATGAAAAATCAGGCCGCGCGCTCCGATCGATTCGGCGATCTTCAGATGATCGGTCAAACTCAGGATCGATTGCTCGCGGTTATAGGGGTTGGCGCCGGCCAGATTCACCAGGTAGCTCGCATGCAGATAGACGATGCCGATCTTGGCCGCTGCGGCCGCCTCTTTGAATTTTTTCACCGCCTCGGGGGCGGGCAGGGCGCCGCGCCAGGATCTCGGACTGGCGCCGAAAATCTGGATCACTTCCGCGCCGATTTTTTGCGCGTTTTCTACCGCCTTGTGCAATCCGCCGGCGGCGGAAACGTGCGCGCCGATCTTTGGCCTCATATGATTATTGGCTAAAAAATCCTTCCCTCGACACCCGACCTCGAATATTCGAGGTCGGGTGTCGAGCACAAACGGTTATCTGTTTTTTCTTGCGGAAAGCTGGCCGCAAGCCGCCTCGATGCTTTCGCCGAAACGATGGCGCTCGACCGCCGGCAGACGGTTCTTTTCCAGTACCTGTTTGAAACGCCGGATACTCTCCGCAGATGAAGGGCGGAACATATCGGTCCGGTTGTACGAAATCAAATTCACAAATCCCAGATAGCCCTTCAAAAGCCGCGCCAGCTCTTCGGCCTGCTTCGGCGAGTCATTGATTCCATCGATCATCACGTATTCGAACATCACCCGGCGCCGGGTCTTCTCGGTATATTTATTTATCTCTTTCAAAACCGCCGGTAAAGGAAATTTCTTGTTGATCGGCATGATTTTGCTCCGCGTCGCCTCGTCGGCCGCGTGGAGGGAAAACGCCAGATTCACCTCCAATTTTTCCGCCGCGAGTTTCTTGATGCCGTGAGTGACGCCGGCGGTCGAGATGGAAAAACGGCGCGCGCCCAAATTAATGGTGTCCGGATCATTTAAAAATTTTATCGCGGCCATTACATTATCGTAGTTCAGGAACGGCTCGCCCATTCCCATGAAAACCACATTGGTCACTTTATCGCCGCTCAATTTCAAACGTCTGGCAAAAAGCAATACTTGCTCAACGATCTCGTCGCGCGTCAGATTCCGTTTGAATCCGATGCGACCGGTAGCGCAGAAGAGGCAGCCCATCGGACAGCCGACCTGCGACGAAACGCAAACCGTGTTCCTGCCGTCTTCGTGGGCGATCAATACCGTTTCGATCGCCAACCCGTCAGCAAGAGTGATCAGCGCTTTTTCAGACCCGCCCGCATCCTCTTTCATCTCGGCCCTGATCGAAATCGGGCAGACCTCTTCCAGTTTTTCTCTAAGCTCGACGGGCAAACTGCTCGCCTCACTCCAACTCTCTGCTAAATCGACGAAAATCGCCCGATAGCACTGCTTGAAGCGGTATTTCGGTTCACCCTCTAGGGCCTTTTTGAGCATCGATAAATCCACTCTTTTTATATTTAACCGGCGAAAAATTATTTGATCGGATCGATTTTAATCAAATTAACTAATTCTTTAATCCTCGCCCGATTCGAAATGACCAACAAATAATCAAAGTCAGAACTCATCCACTTACCATTTTTGCCTTTGCTATCGACGGTCAACGGGCTGAAACTTATGTCCATAACAAATGCTGCCTGGTGATTCTGACTCTCGTTTTGATCGTCGGACGGCATGATAAATCGACCCGATAAGCCCGAGGTTAATTTTACGGTTTCAAACTTTGGATTCGAACCGTAGGGCGCGCCTGGACGCTTCGCCTCGCGCTCGGCGAGGGTTGACAAGACGGCCGTTTCATCCCGCGGAAGAGTGCTGGTGCCGAAATCGATTCCTTTTACGTTAATGAATCCGTCGGTGCCTGAATAATAAATCAGATCGGTCGAGGTGCCGATTCCAGAACGTGCTTGCCAACCGACCGGATAAAAAAACACAAAATCATCTATTTTGCTCCTCAAATTTATACTTTGATATCTGGCGATATATTTAATCGGCACGGACGCCTTATCAATTTCCGCTCCGTCCTTGGCCGAGTAATCAAAAACTTCGAGCAAATAATCACCGTCCGATACTCGCGAGTAATAATCAAGCATATCTACTTGATGGCTGAACGCGCCGAACTCCCCGGCGTCGCGCGCATCAGACGTAAGCGGCTGTTCGAAAATTTTCTCGGCGGTGCCGGAAGCAAGCCGGCTCAGGCGCAAGTTGAATTGATTCTCAAAGACCCGGGCCTGTCCCGAAACCGTGAACTGATCGCCCAGGACCGCGCCCGCTTCGGGATAGGCGACGATGATGTTCGCCTGCCGTTTGACCGGCGCGCAGGGCGAGACCGGCTTGGAAATGTTGGGCGTGCCGTGCCTGATCCACTCGCCGTTTTCGCACAGCCAGAGATCTTCTTCCCCCATCGATCTGATCGCTACAAGAGCGGCGGCCGCCAACAGTAGTACCGCCGGCAAAAGCCAATATTTTTTCATAATCATTTGGCTTTATTTTTAATGGTTAGTCCTATGAAATTTTTCCGCTTGAACGAAGCCGCGGCCGCGCGGAAACGGGACGGCGTGCGATAGCCGGGATTGTTTTTTTGATTGCCGATTTTAGCTCTTTTCGCCGATTTCATTTTGTTACAGCTGTTTTAATTCTAGTTTACCTAGAGTTTATCCACAAATCAAGCGATTGACAGGCGCCGCCAAACTTTTTAAGATAAGGGTCCGTTCCCAACGTTCTTTTTATGCCGGAGGATGGCGATGACGCCCGAACATCTGTATCACGATATGGTCTATTTTTTCGCTGGACATATCCGCTCCGGCTTCAAATTGATCAAGCCGAAATGCCGGGAGGACGAATACTGCTTCTCCAAGAATTTCCCCGGAGGACTGGCGATCGAAGTTTACCCCGGGCTGAAGAACGACCAGCGCGGGGCCAAAATCATCGTTCGCCGGGTAATCCGCCTCATTCTACGGTCGCCCGACGGAAAAACCCTGGTCCGCTCGCCGGATATCGACCATCGGATGGGCATCTGGCTGACGGCACTCGATCGCCAGATCGGCTACCTGCGGGCGATGGCTCTTGATGCCCGGCCGTTTTTCGACCCGAAATTCCAATCCTAGGGTCCCCTGACGATTAAACCGCGCTGTTTCTGGCGCGGTTTTTCCAATTTATTCAATTCTTTTGACAATATCCTTGCTTTGTGGTA
>JAJYMT010000069.1 GCA_021786695.1 bacterium | reverse complement strand
GCGGTTTTGCTGGAGGAGAAATAATTAAAACAGATACTTATAATTTTGAACCGATAATATGCCAAAACCAGCCAATCAAGCGAGCGCGCGGGACGCCGGGTCCGAACCGCTCAAACCCAAGGCGGCCAGATCCGCCTTGAGCGACTTCGTGGAAAAAAACGTCCCGAGCGAGGACGAGGCGCAGAAGTTTGACCAGTATGTGCACGAAGAGGTGCGCGAACACGAAATCGAAGAGGGCCTGGCCGAAATCTACCGCGCCGGCGGCAAAGAGGATTTTATGAGCCAGATCACCAAGACGGTGCGGCACGGCTGGCCGTACAAGATTTTGAAATTTTGGATAATAGCGAGCGCCCTGCTGGGGCTGGCCTGGCTCGGCTATTATTTTCTGTCGGTGCGCGCCGGCGCCAATCAGAACGCCGTCATTCTGGCGATCAGCGCCGACCAGGAGGTGCTCGCCGGCAAGGAATTCTATTACACCGTCGTTTACAAAAATCTGAGCCAGCAGGAGCTGAAGAAACTTTCGGTCGACCTGGTCTATCCGGATAATTTCGTCTTTATCGACGCCTCGCCCATGCCGACCAAGGACAAGAACAGCTGGCAGTTCGATGCGCTCGGCGTCCGGCGCTCGGGCGAGATAAAGATCAAGGGCAAACTGATCGGCGAGCAGGGGGCGCAGGAGATCGTGCTCGGACGGCTTACTTATCAGCCGGCTAATTTTTCTTCCGACTTTAAAAAGGAGGCCAGTTTCCAAAATACCGTCAGCGGTACGGGCCTCGAGATCAACGTCGATTATCCATCAAGCGCCCTGGTCGGGGAAACCAACGAAATCGTCGTCAAATACCGCGCCCAGGAAGAAAATTATCTGAATAATTTTACCGTTTCGATGGATTTGCCGGAAAATCTGGAGTTGGCCAAGGATACGGCCAGCGGTACCATACCCGGCAGCTGGACGATCGGCGGGATTGCCAAAGAGGAGCAAGAGCTGAAAATCAGATTCAAATTCAAGGACAAAACAGCCGATTCGCAGGAGATAAATATGAAATTCCAGGCAGGCGAGGAGGCGTCGGGCGGCCTCAAGACCTTCCTCAATAAAAAACTGACTTTCGAGGTGATGAAACGCGATCTGAACCTGACGTTGATCGTGAACGGCGCCCGCACCGACCAGGGCGTTAATTTCGGCCAGACGCTCAACTACTCGATCGTCTATAAGAATATGGGCAAGACCACTATGAAGGATGTGGTCGTACAAGCGGTACTCGATAGCGACTTTTTGGACTGGGCAAGTTTGAAAGACGCCAACAAGGGCAAGGTTTCCGCCAAATCGATCAGCTGGAGCAAGGTCGAGATTCCGGTTCTCTCGGAACTGGCGCCCGGAAGCGAAGGCACGATCGATTTTTCAATCAACCTTATGCCGGCGGGACAGATCGACCCGGGCAAATCGTACCAGGTTAAGAGTTACGCGCAATTCTCGATCGGCGTCCTGCCCGAGGGCGCCGCCGCCACTTCGACCGAAGCGGTGTCCAAAGAGGCGGGCCAGAGCAACGTGATCATCAGCAAGATCAACAGCGACCTGTCGCTTGCCGAAGAGGTAAGGTATTTCAACGACGATAATATCGCGGTCGGCTCGGGGCCGCTGCCGCCCAAGGTGGGCGAAACCACCTCCTACAAGATCTACTGGGTCCTGACCAACAACTTAAACGAGCTTTCCGAGGTGACGATCAGCGCGCCGCTCGCCGCCGGCGTCGCCTTCGATCAGAAATCCCGCGCTTCCGTCGGTTCGATCGAATACGATCAGACGGCCAAAAAAATAATCTGGCGGCTCGGGCGGATGCCGATCACCGTCTACAAAGCGGAGGCCGAATTCAACATCGCCATCAAGCCGACGACGGATGACGCCAATAAAATCATGGTAATGCTCTCCGGCACCGAGATCGCGGCGACCGACAGCGTCACCAATTCGCCGATCAACAAAAAATTGAAGCCCAAGACCACCAAACTGGAAAGCGATCCGGTGGCGGAGGGCGACGGGCGGGTGGTGCAATGATTAATCTTGACTTTTGAAGGCGCTCGTGTAGAATCAACCGAAGGCCAAATTTCCATCCGGAGGGAAAAATGAAATCCGATAAGTTTCGGCTACCCATTTTATTGCTGGCGCTGGCCGGTCTGGCGGACTGCTTATTGCTTTCGTACTGGTACCTGACCGACCCCTTCACGCATCCGGTGCGGAGCGGCGATTACAGCAAAATCGCCGGCGTGCCGAACGCGATCCTCGGCGCGGCCGCCTATCTCGCGATCGCGCTCCTGGCGGCGCTGGAAAAGAAGCGGCCGCGTTTCGGCTCGCTCAGTTCCGTGGCGGTTTTCATCGTTTCCGGACTGGGCACGTTCTTTTCAATTTATCTCACCTTTGTGGCAGTATTCGTGATCCGCCGAGTATGCCCTTACTGCCTTTTTTCTTCCCTGGCGATCACCGCCATCTTTATCTGCTCGATCATCAAAACCAAGACAAGGAGGAGGGAGACCTATGCGATTTAATCGTCTGGCCGTCTTGTCCGTAATCGTTGCGCTGCTCGCCGCCGGTTGTGAATCGGCCAATATTCCGGCCGAAACCGCCGATTACGCGGTCGACCCGAACAAGTGCACCTGCCCGAAAGTCATCGCGGGAGTGCGCCAGACCATCGACCGGCTGGAAAAGGCCGGAGCATTTGGCGAGCATCAGCTGCGGCCGGTTGAAAATGCCGGCGCTTTTTTCCTACTCCAGCCAAGGGTATCTCCGGCCGCCGTGACGGCCGAGGTCGGCATGGTGTGGGAAGACAAGAGCGGCGTCCGCCGGAAAGCGAAGGTCGAGTCGAGCGATATGAAAATCGTCTTCCAGGACGGCTTTGACCAACCGACCGCGAGATGGAAGTGGGACGTCTCGAAGATCTGGGCCGATAACGTCGCGAAGATCGATGCCGACAGCATCTCCGGCCTGATCCCGAAATATGTCGTCTCGACCACCGTGCGCGCTCCGAAGAATCCCGCGTATTGGAGCGTGGCGCCGGTGATGTTTTGAAATAGCCGTTGAGAGGAACTGGCGCCTTGCCGATCGAGGCGCCTTTTAAATTGGAAAAAATTGATTAAGGCCGCGAATTGTAGTAGATTATCCATATGGATCAGGCCGCCATCAACCGAGATAAAATTAATCGTTTGGATAAATGAAACATTTTAAGATAATAAAACGTTCCGGCAAGTCGCGGGCCCGCGCCGCCGTGCTGGCTACCGCTCACGGAAAAATCGAGACGCCGTTCTTCATGCCGGTGGCGACGCAAGGCACGGTTAAACATATCGCCGGCGAGGAACTGCAACGGCTCGGCGCCCAAATTATCCTGTCCAACACCTACCACCTGATGCTAAGGCCGGGCGAAAAGCCGGTGAAAAAATTCGGCGGCCTGCATAAATTTATCGGCTGGCCGGGGCCGATCCTGACCGACTCCGGCGGCTTCCAGGTTTTCAGCTTGGCCGGTGGTAAAAAAAGGGGCGGGGAAGGGTTGGTTAAATTAACGGACAAAGGCGTCGGGTTTAAGTCCTATATCGACGGCAAGAATTTCAATCTGACGCCGGAGCGGGCGATAAAAATCCAGGCCGATCTGGGCGTGGACATCGCGGTTTGTCTTGACGAGTGCGTCGCCCTGCCGGCCGGCCGAGAATATCTGGAAGGGTCGGTTGAGCTGACGAGCTTATGGGCGCGCCGGTCCAAGACGTACCACCAAAAATTAAAAGGGAAAAAACCGCTGCTCCATGCCGTCATTCAGGGCGGTTTAGATAAAAAATTACGGCTAAAAAGTATCGCCGACCTGGCCGGTATCGGTTTTGACGGCTACAACATCGGCGGGCTGTCGGTCGGGGAGACGGCGCAAGAGATGTACCGGGTGCTCGATTACCTGGTGCCGGCGATGCCCGAAGAGGCGCCCCGCTACCTGATGGGGGTCGGTTACCCGGAACAGATCGTCGAAGCGGTCCGCCGCGGCGTCGATATGTTCGATTGCGTCATTCCGACGCGCGAGGGCAGGCATGGGCGGCTTTTTTTATGGAAAAAAAGCACGAAATCCGAAATCCGAAATCCGAAACAATTTTCAAAATTCAAAATTCAAAATTCAAAATTTTACGATACTATAAATATAACCAATACAAAGTTCGGTTCCGACAAACATCCCATCAACGCCGCCTCAAAATTACCCATCCTCCGGCAATATTCCCGCGCTTACCTCAATTATCTGTTCAAAATCAAAGAGCCGCTGGGACTGCGGCTGGCGACCTTGAACAATCTCGAGTTCTATCTCACTCTGATGGAGCGGCTGCGCCGGCAGATTCGGGCCGGAAAATTATAGGAAGGCGCCGAATTGGCTTATTGTCAGCGATATTCGGATATGATATACTTTTAGCAACTTTAAATAACTTCAAATAAGGTGTTAATAACCTTATAATTTTTAAAATTTATGGAAATCGTGGACAAACTTAAAGCCAAAAACAAGGATCAAGGAGCGGCCAAAAGTTTCGACTACATCGTCGGCGGCGCGCTTTTTTTGATTTTCCTCTTGGTGCCGCTGTTTTTCACCGGCCTGGCCTCGCAAGGCCTGCCGTTTGAGAAAAACATCCTCTTTTATTTCCTGGTGCTCCTTGGCGCGGTGGCCTGGGTTTCCAAGGGCGTGATCCAGGGAGAGCTGGAATTTAAGCGCACGCCGCTCGACTGGCCGATCGTCGGACTGGTGGTCGTCTACATCGTGTCAACGATCCTGTCCGTCAGTCAGAAAGACAGTTTGATCGGCGCCTTCGGCAATCCGAGCAAAGGACTGGCCGGCCTGGTCGCCTTTATCATGTTCTATTATCTCTTGATCAATAACATCGATGCCAAGCGCGCTAAGTGGTTTTTCTGGGCGCTGGTCGGCTCTTCTTTCCTGATTTCCGTCTATTCCATCCTCCAGCTCGCGGGCATCTTTATCCTGCCGATTGTCGCCACCAAGGCCGCGAGCTTTAATCCGCTCGGTTCGCTTTCTTCGCTCACCACCTACATCGTCATCTCTTTGCCGCTCCTGGTAGTGGCGGCCTCTCAGATCCAGGAATTGCGGGAGGATAAAAACAAGACCCTCAATCTGATCGTAAAAATCGTCCTGGGCCTGTTGATTCTGCTTGACCTGGTAATCCTGACCTTGCTGTCCGGCTTCACTTTCTGGCCGGCGGCCCTGGTCGGCGCGGTAATCATCCTGATGTTCCTGCTCGCAAAAATCATCAAGACCGAATCGAACGATATGGTGATTCCGGTGGCGGTCTTCCTGCTCCTGATCGTCCAGTTGGTGCTTGGCAACTTCAATTTTGCCAAGCTCAACCTGCCGACCGAGGTCTCGCTTTCCCGCACCGCTTCCTGGCAGATCGCCAAGAACAGCATCATTGCTGATCCGATCCTCGGTTCCGGCCCTTCTACTTTTTATTATTCTTTCAGCAAGTTCAAAAGTCCGGATTTCAACGGTACCATCCTCTGGAACGCCCGCTTCGACAGCGCCGCCGGAGCGTTGTTCGAATTCATGGCGACGATCGGCTCGCTCGGTACTCTGGCCGTCATCATCATCGCGTTGATCGCCTTGTCCGTCACTTTCCTGGCGCTGATCAAAGCGGCCAAGAAAGATGCCCAACTGATCTTGCTGGGGTTGTTCGCCAGTTTCGTCGTGGTACTCCTGTCCGCGCTGCTTTTGCCGGTCAACGGTTCGATCATCCTGGTCGCGATATTGATCTCGGCTCTCACGGTCGCGGTGGCGATGTCGATCTATCCCGAACGGTTCAAATCGGTCAACCTGTCTTTCCGCGCCACGCCCAAATACGCGCTGGCATTGTCCGCGATTTTTCTGACCGTTTCCGCTGCGGTGGTGGTGCTGTTCACCATGGGTTTTAAGATGTACCTGGCCGATATCTACGCGCAGAAGTCGCTCGGCGAAACCGACCAGAACAAAAAGATCGAACTGCTCACCAAGTCGCTGCAACTCGCGCCCTATCAGGATAAATATTATCTGGAATTGGCGAACACCTATCTGGCGCTCGCCAACCAGGAGGCCGCCGGACGGGCCGATCAGACGACCGTCGGCAATTATCTGGCGAACGCCATCGATAACGGCAAAAAGGCCGTGGACCTGGCGCCTAACTCCGCCTCCAACAACGAGGGGCTGGCCCTGATCTATGAAAATGCCTCTTTCTATGTCCGCGGGGCGCTCGAGTGGGCCGAGAATCTCTATAAAAAGGACGCGGAGCTTGATCCGGCCAACCCGACGCCGATCATCCGCATCGCCCTGATCAACGTGGCGCGCGCCAACCTGGCGCAGGACGCGAAAGAAAAAGAGACCTATCTAAATGAGGCGATCAAAAAATATCAGGAGGCGATCGACAAGAAGAGCGACTTGGCTGCCGCTTATTACGGCCAGGCGATCGCTTACGAAAAGATGAACAAACTGAGTGAGAGCGTCGAACAGCTCAAGAAGGCCACGGTGCTGGCCGGCAACAACCTGGATTACCGTTTTGAGCTCGGCCGCATCCTGTTTAACCGCGGCGTGGTCAAACCGGATCTGGGGCAGGCCGCCAGCAACAATATCACCACCGGCCAGACCGATCAGGGCCTTTCGGTCTCGCCTAACAGCGCTACCGGTGCGACCATCGGCCGCAACGACGACCTGAACAACTCCGAACAGATTTTCTTGAGCATCCTGGCTGCCAATCCGAACCACGCCAACTCGCTCTACTCGCTTGCCCTGCTTTATCAGAAAGTGGGTGAAAGGCAGAAGGCGGGAGAGATGGTCAAGAGTTTGCTGAACGTTTTGCCGGAAGACGCGACCAAGGACGCGGTACGCAAGCAATTCTCCGGTTTGTACTAGGAACAGGAAATTATCCCATAAAAAATACAGCCCCGCCCTTTTTCCAAAAAGGGCGGGGCTGTATTTTTGTTTTATTTTAGCTAAATAAATATTAGAAGGCACCGGATGGTTGACATAAACTCTATAATATGATATAATTTAAAATCGTATTTTGAACATTACAAATCATATTCAGACGGCTTTTCGGCCGTCAAAAAATAAGGGAATCGTTCAGGGATCTTGGAAGCCAAAAAACGCAACAGCAGACAGGAAAGGGGGGTGCAGATGTTTACGGTATCGGAGGCGCTCGCGTGGCTCGGCAAGAATTTCGGCGATCTTTTTTCACTCCAGGAGGAGCGTTCCTGGGACGACGAGAAGGGTTCCGGCATGATCACCACCTGCACTCTGCTCGGGCAACTGCTCGAGGTCGCCTTCTGGCGGCCGAAGAACTGGAAGCACGACTGGCTGCTGGCCGGATTCAGCCGCCTGGCGGACCGGCTGGAGCTCTTCCGGGCCAAGAGCTACCTGACACCCGGCGTCTACCGGCACTTCAAGCTGGTGCTGGTGGAGCAGGAACTGGTGGTGGCGGTACTTGCCGGCGATGGACCGAAGACGCTCCAGTTGCGGTACGCCTTCCCGCTGAAGGATTTCCTGCCGCTGGGACCCGATTCCACGGCGCGCAACTCCCTGGCCATCGCCGGCAAGGAACTGCTGATGCCCGGCGGCGACATCGCTTCCGGCCGGCGGCTGAAGATCAAGACCAACCGCATCCTGAACGTCGGGTACGCGCTTACTCCGGTCGAGCAGTCGCTGGGCCGGCTCGAGGAAAAACTCGAGAAAGATCGGCGGAAAGAGCTGGTGCGCGCGGCCGCGGACAAACGGGAGGCGGAAGAGCGGGAGCGGATCCGGCGCAAAGAGGAGCGCGCGGCGAGGCGGCAGGAACTCCACGACCGGACGTTGCGGAAGTGGATCGCCGCCTATACCGAAACCGGCGAGCGGGTCAGCGGCTGTCCGCTGACGGTCGAAGAGTACCGGGCCGGCTACCACGGCGTGGCCGACCACGGGGATCTGTTCCTGGTGGTCAGCGGCTGGAACCAGCCGGAGGCCAAGGCCGAGGCCGCTCTCAGGCACTTCCGCCTGGTCAAGAAGGGCGGGGCGGTGGCCGAAACGGAGGTCAAGGAAAACCTGACCTTCACCCGGCCGCAGCCGTCGCAAGAGAAGCCGCTCGAAATCGAGCGGGAGATCGTCCTGATCGACTCGGCCAACCGCGTCGTCTCGGCGATGGTGATCGCCTCGGACGAGACCCTGGCCGAACTGCGCCGCCGCGGCACCAACCACGGCGCCCTGTTCGTCCGCACCAGGGAACCGGCGGAAGACGGCCGCTACCAGGTCTATGCCTTCCGCGCGGACGGTGTGGACACGGTCGGCCTGATGACCTCGGTCAGCTGACAAGAGCACCCCCGGCTGGAGCGATCCGGCCGGGGGATTTTTTAAAAATTTTACAGCAAACGCGAATTGTTTTATAATTATCGATATGACCAGCCGACTAACAGGCAAACTTTCACTCTGGCTGCGGGAACAAAAATTTCCGCGGCTGGTTGATGTTTCCGGCGGGAAAAAATCGCCTTTAGCGGAAGCGGGTACGAAATCCGGCCCAAAGCCGGGCGCGCTCAAGAATCTTTTCATCCCTCATCAGGGTAACAACTATGCTCCGCGTATCCTGCATCCGAAAAGAGTGGCATTCCACGCCGCCTCGGCCGTTGCGGTCAAGCTGATCTTGATCGCTTTCGTTTATCTGATGCCGATCAGCGCCTGGCTGGCGCCGGACACGGCCGGAGCGCAGGGCGAGAAAATCATCAACCTGACCAACCGTCTCCGCCAGCAGGCCGGCGTAAATCTGCTCGATGAAAGCCGTTTGCTTGATTACGCGGCCGAAAGCAAAGCGCAGGATATGCTGACAAAGGAATATTTCGCCCATCTGAATCCGGAGGGCAGGGGACTGGCTTTTTGGCTCGCGCAGGCCAAATATGATTTCGCGGTGGCAGGCGAGAATCTGGCAATGGGTTTTTCCACTCCCGAGGAAACGGTTACGGCCTGGCAGAACAGTCCGACTCATATGAAAAATCTGGTCGATAAGGATTTCAGCGAGATCGGAGTCGGCTTTTCTGCCGGCAGTTACAAAAATTCTGACACCACTTTTGTCGCGCAATACTTCGGCGCGCCGCGGCGGGCGAAACCGGCCGCGGCGGCTGTTGCGGCGGGCGAACCGGCGACGGCGATGGTGCTTGAGCGGACCGCGAGGATCGGCGTGCTCGGCAATAAGGCGCCGGCAGTCGCGCCGCCCAAGACCGCAGCCCTTTCGGCGCCCGTAATCATTTCGCCGGCCGCTTCTGCCGTCACCAACAAAGCGGAAATTAATTTCGTCCTAAGCCATCCCGGCGCTTCGTCCTTTGAGTTATTTTTAAACGGCCAGCGCAAGGTCGCGGCAGATAATCTGACCGCCGACACGAGCTATCTGGTGCTGACCTTGCCCGAGGGCGTTTATCACGCCCAGGCAATCGCGCGCAACGGAAAATATACGGCCAGCTCCTCCGCGATAGATCTCACGATCGATAAGACCGCGCCCGCACTCGATCTTGCCGATTCCCGCATCAAATTGCTTAAGGGAGGATCCGAAACCACGCTTGAAATCACCGCCCGCCTGAGCGAAGATACCGCGAGCGCCCAGGCCGATTTTTGGGGGAATACGATCACCCTTTATCGGGATAAGAACCGGGCTGATCGCTGGCTCGGCTACGGCGTGCTCTCTTCGGAAAAATCTAGCGGCGCCACGGAAGTGCCGGCCGTAATCAGGGCGCGCGACCTTGCCGGCAACGACGCCGTCCTTAATTTACCGCTGCCGGCGGTCAGAACGGCTCCGGCTTCCGTGATCGGCCATTACAGTTTTCTGCGCGCCAACCAGACGCCCCTGGTCCAGGCGATGTTTGATTTTACCTCCGGTTACTATAAATTACTCCTGGCGCTGGCCGGGCTGGCGCTGGTCTTGAATATCTTCATCGAAATAAAGAAACAGCACCACCATCTTATCGGCTCGACGGTCGGACTGATCGCTTTACTGATCTTGTTGATTATGGTTTAATCCGTCTTTTTCGATAGCGACTTATCCACAGTAACTTATCCACAACCCCGCCGAAGGTCCGACCGGACCTTTTTTGTTTTGAGCATCCAAGTAAATTATTAATTTAATTTTAGCGGTTTATTTCTATCTATCACTCGGAAGGATCGCTTGACTAATCCCGCTTATTTGCTATGCTGTGAATACTTTTGACCTGTAAAACCAACTAATCTTTGGCAAAAAATTACATATTTTTCAAAATTTTTTGAAAAAAGATGATGAATCTTTGCTTTAATAGACGTTCCCGGCCAGAAACTTGGTTTGTTTGTGTGTTTAATTTTATTGCATACGCGAAGCATACGCGAAAAAGCTCCGTCATTGATGACGGAGCTTTTTGATTCGAAAAAATATGGATTTTATGTGGCGCTGTGCCAGGTGCTCGAACCATTTCGCCAACATCACCAAATCGGCCGGGACACTGAAGCAGGAAAAGAAATGCCCGAAATGCAAAAGCCAGAATATCCTGACACCTAGCGGAAATGATATATATATCCAGTGCAAAACCTGCAGTCCGGCCGAGGCCTACTGCGAAGAGGAGCCGGCGCCTTTCCCGCTGATGCCGTAGTAATTTACAACTGAATATTCAAGTCGGGCATATACGTTTCTTTGAAACATCAACGCCCTCAAATCAGTGGCTTCTTGCAAGTCATTTATTTGGGGGCGTTTTATATTCAAAAGATTATTAAGTTTATATATTAATAAATTATTAACTAACACGGTTAAACTATAGGGACGATTACGCTGCCGCCAAATTTTAAAGGTCGAATGGAACGACAGCGACGATCAAGGAAGTTTAACCGGCAAGAAAACCTATGAAAAAAATTATTTTAAGCGTCGCGATGATCGCGGCGGTCGCGGCGGTCGCCATCGGCGCCACCACCGCTTATTTCTCGGACACCGAGACCTCGACCGGTAATACTTTCACCGCCGGGGCGCTCGATTTAACGATTGACAGCCAGGCCACCTACAACGGCCAAACCGCCAACTATGGCAACTGGTCGTTGAAGGATTTGGGTCAAGGCGATCTGTTTTTCAGCTTGGGTGACGTCAAACCCGGCGATAAGGGTGAAGATACCGTCAGCTTGCATGTAAACAACAACGATGCTTGCGGTTTTGCAAAAATCACCAAGAATGTCGACTCTGATGTCAGCTGCACCGAACCGGAATTGGCCGAAGAACCGGCTTGCACTCCGACCGGCGACGGCGAATTGGACGAAAACACCATCTTCACTATCTGGTCCGATATGGGGAAATCTAACGATACCGTTGAATGTGCCAATGTAAGGCCGGGTGATAACGTTTACAGTCCGAATTGCGGTGATGTCCAGTTAACCACGGGCACCCTGGACGCGGTTGAAAACTGGGGCCTGGGTAAACTCACCGGCGGTTCCACCACTTATTACGGTATCGCCTGGGAGGTTCCCGGCACGGTTACCAATAATGTGCAAACCGACAAATTCGGAGCCGACATCGAATTCAGCATCCAGCAATTCAGGAACCAGTATAATTCGGACAAACCATGCCCGGTTGGGAACATCGTAGCTGTCGCACCCTAATTTATCCTAAGTGCTTAATCCCTGCTTAGTCCGCCGAAGAGGCGGAGAAGCGGGCAAGGCCTATATGAAAAAAATAACGATAAGCCTTGGGATAATCTTAAGTATTATCGCGGTAGTGGCGATATCGGGCACCGTCGCCTTTTTGGGCGACACCGAGGCCTCGGTCGGCAACACCTTCACCGCCGGCGCCATCGACTTGAAAGTCGACAACGAAAGCTATTACAATGGCGCGATCTCCGAAGCCACGACTTTCGGTCCGAGCGACCTGGATGACGGGAAGCTGCTCATCAATTTCACCGACTTGAAGCCGGACGACGAAGGCGAGGACACCATCTCGCTACACGTCAATAATAACGACGCCTGGCTCTGTATGGATATGGCGCTCACCTCAAACGACGACCGATCATCGACCGAGCCGGAGCTCTTGACCGGCGACGCGCCGGAAGACGTCAACAACACCTGGGACGGCGAACTCGCCGACAACGTGCGGATGATCTGGTGGGCCGATGACGGCGACAACGTGCTGGAAGAAGGCGAACCGCTCCTGAACGGCGGGGTAAAGACGGTCAAACAATTTTTCGGCGAAGGCAAATCCTTTTCCGCGGATCTGGTTGACTCGACCACCAACGTCTGGACGCCGAACCAGTTGGGTCCGGCGGTGGGCGGCAAGGATTATTACATCGGTAAGGCCTGGTGCTTCGGCAATATGGCCGAGGCCCGCGTAGCGCAAGACGGCGAGGGCAAACTGCCGAATAGTTCTAACGGTCCGCTGGTGCGCGGTTCCGGCGTCAGTTGCGACGGCAGGGCGCTCGGCAACGAGACCCAGACCGACGGCGTGACGATGAACATCGCCTTCCGGGCGATGCAGGCGCGGCACAATCCGCGCTACACCTGCGGCAAGGAGCAACGGCTGGCAACGATCACCGTCACCAAACAAGTGGTGAACAACTTCGGCGGCAACCATATCGTCAGCGACTTCCATCTGTTCGTCGATGACGGCGTGAATACCATCGCGGTCACCTCCGGCGTTCCGACGGTGGTGCCGGTCGGCAACTACACTGTGGCCGAAACCGGCGTGCAGGGGTACGTCGGCACTTTTGCCCCGGGCTTTGATTGCAACGGGGTCGGCCAAGTGACACTGGCGGAGGGCGATAACAAGGCCTGCAAGATCGTCAACAACGATCTGCAACCGAACATCACCCTGGTCAAACACGTCATCGGTCCGGCGGATCCGTCTTTCTTCGGTTTGGAGATCGACGGCAACCTGGTGCCGAACAATACTTCGGTGTCGGTCAGTTCGAATGCGGCTCATACGATCAATGAAGGCGGACGCACCGGCTATCACTTTGTCGGGCCGATCACCGGCGTCTCAAGCTATGGCCAGCTCTGTCCGACCAATTTGGGCGGCTCGATTACGCTGAACGAAGGCGAGACCATCGTCTGCCATATCACCAACCAGCAGAATCCGTAATGATCTCTTAGGAGTCCCTAAGGCATAAAAGTTTTTGAGAAGTCAAAATCTTTGAGGCCGTCTCATCCGCCGGCAGGCGGTTGGGGCGGCCGAATGAGGGTTTGAAAAATTATTTATCATCAATGAACAAAGCATTCAATATCATCTACTATCTGTTCATCACCGTTATCGCGGTCATCGCGGTTCTTTTGCTGATTTCCGTTTTCCCGATCACCGGCAACTTCAAGGTGCTGGCGGTGCTGTCCGGTTCGATGGAGCCGGCGATCCACACCGGCAGTATCGTAGTCGTAAAACCAGTATCTGAATATAAAGTCGGCGACGTCATTACCTTTGGTAAAATTTCAAGACGGGATACTCCGACCACGCACCGGATAAATGAGATCAAGAACGGCCCGACCGGCCTGACCTATGTTACCAAGGGCGACGCCAACAACGCGGTCGATCTCCGGGAGGTGCGGCAGAACGAAATCGTGGGCAAAGAATTTCTGACGGTTCCGTATGCCGGCTATATCATCAACACCGCCAAAAAACCCTACGGCTTCGCCCTGATCATCATCATTCCGGCGCTCTTGGTTATCTTTGACGAAGCGAAAAAAATCAGGGACGAGATGAAAAAGATAAAACAAGCGAAACTAAATGAAAGCCAACAGCCGAAAATTTAAGCATCAGGCCGGGTTCAGCCGATTCTTGCTGGACAAAAACGCGCCGAGGATCAACGGAGCGGATTTCGACGCGCCCGTTTTCGGCTTTTCCGGCAAGCCCCGGCTGCGTCTGATTTCCGTGCTGGTGCTTTGCACCATGACTGCCATGCTGATGCGCGGCATCGGCGGCACGGCCGCCTATTTGTCGGACCGGGAAGGGGCGCAAAATAATGAGTTCAACGCCGGTGTACTCGATTTCTCGCTTACCACCCAGGTTTCAACCAGTTCCATCTGCGTGCCGCCGGACAGGCCGCTCAGAAAAACCATCAGCATCACCAACCCGGGCAATCCGATGCATTACCGCGCGAGCACCGGCAACCTAACCGGCGCGGCCTGCGATTATGTAAATTTGGAGGCGCGCCTGAACGGCGAGCTGAAATATACCGGTCCGGCCAAAAATTTTACCGGCGCGCTCACTTTGTACAGCGACCCGTCCGACTGGACCTTTGACTTGTCTTTCGCCACGACTACGCCGCCGGAATTTGCCGGGGAGACCTGCCAGTTCACCTTCGACTTTCAAGGAGCGCAAACGCGGCACGACCTTGCGTTTCCCACCGGCTTTTCCGATTTTGAAAACTCGCCGACTGCAATTCAAGCGCCCTATTGCCAGGATTTCGAAGTCCGCTCATACGGCTACTGGAAGACGCACCCGGAGGTCTATCTGCCGCTTCTGCCGGTCTCCATGGGCGCGACCACCACCGCCCCCGACGGAAGCGCCACCGGTACGGACGTTGTCATCAACACCCAGACCAAGGTCAATCAGATTTTTACCGCCACCGACAGCATCATGCGGAATAAATTGAAAAAACAGTTATTGGCGATGAAATTCAACATCCTTAATTTTCATATCGACGCTTACGTTCCGCCGGGCGAGACCCGCGATCTGGACGCGATCGTCGCCGCGGCTGACGACATGTTGCGGCAGGTCATACCGCCCTCGAACGCGGAAATGGAAGCGATGAAAAATCTTTTGGAAGGCGTAAACATCGCGGTCTTTGTCCGCATCTGCTCCTGCGAACCGCCTCCGCCCCCCGATTCCTGCGCGCTTCGGCTGACCAAGACGGTCGACAAGACCGAAGCCGCGCCCGGCGAGGTACTCACCTATCATCTGACGCTTGACAACTACGGCACCAAGGTCTGCACCGGCGGCGGCGTGCGCATCCATGATTACTATCCCTCGTCGCTCGAATATATAAGCTACGCCTCGACCCGCCAGCCGAATTACACCACCAAATCGAGCGGATTCTTCGAATGGAACTTCGGCAGCGTCTACCCGGACGACCCGCTGATCGAGATCGATTTTAAATTGAAAGTGCCGGCGAGCGGCGGCTGTAATCCCATCAAGTGCGGTTCGGCGCTGGTCAACCAAGCCAAATTCTGGTCGAACCAGACCGATTGGAGCGCCTGGGTAACTGCGCAAAGCACCGTCATTTGTCCAAACGAGCCGGCCGCCGGCAAAGTAGTCATCAACGAATTCTTGCCCAATCCGGCTGGCGCCGATAACGCGCAAAAACCGGGCGGGGAATGGGTCGAGCTTTATAACAGCGGCGGCAGTTCGGTCGATGTCAACGGCTGGAAACTTTATGATAATTCCGATTCGCACGAACTCTTGATTTCCGCCGCTAACACGGATAGCGGAGCAACCATTGTCGCTCCCGGCGGATTTTTGGTGGTTTACCGCAACGGCGACGCCGATTTCGCCCTGAACAATACCGGTGGCGATGCCGTGCGCCTGTTTGACGGCCCGATTTCGGGCGGTGCGGCCCTGATCGATTCCTACGCCTATACCGGCAACGCGCCCGAGGGCAAGTCCTTCGCCCGTATTCCGGACGGCTCGGCCAACTGGGTCGATCCGATACCGACGCCAGGCGCGGAAAATTCAGCCAGCGGCGCCGAGGCCGCATTCGGCCCGGCTTTGCCGGAAGTCGGGGAAGATGGCTATGTCGAACCGGCGCCACCGGCCGTTGCGGCCGGAAACGGAAGCGACAATCCGGCCGTAATCTCGACCACGACGCCGGTTGAATCTCCGGCCGCTGATTTAGGGCCGGCCGCGACGACTACGCCGTCAGACGGCGCCGCACTTCCGCCGCCGGCCGATCCGCCGCCGGCCGCGCCGGAAAAACCGGTCGATCTTAAACTTACCGATCCGCCGCCGGCCACCAATCCGCCGGAAATAATTTTACCCGATGCTCCGCCGGCTCCGGAAACCGGTTCGGGGGGCTAAAAATATGCATACCAGATCCAAAGCAAAAAAATCGATATTGATCCTGGGCGCTTTTTTAGCGGCGCTCATTGTGTTCGGCAACGATCCGCAGGCCGGCGCCATCGATCCGAATATCATTTTTGAGAGCAGTCCTTTGTTCAAGGAAGTGAATTTTCTTCCGGGGCAGTCGATCGCCCGCTGGGTGAGGGTCAGAAACTCAACGCAAAGCGTACGCACCGCGGCGGCCAAAGTAAGTAATTTTTCCGATCCCGAGACCCTGGGCGGCCAGATGTATTTCGTCATTCAAAAGAGCGGGGTGGTGGTCTACAGCAAGACCCTGGCGGATTTTCTTAACGCCGGCGAGGTGGTCTTGTCCTCGATCAATCCCGGCGAGACCGTCCAATACGATTTCTACGTCGTTTTCAAAGCGCAGGCCGGCGCCGTTTATATGAGCAAGTCGTTGACTTTCGATCTTTTGGTCGGATTCACCGACGGGCAGGCGCCCGCCGGACTGGCGGCAAACGGGTTCGCGGGCGGCGGCTCGAATTCGGGACTGGCCTTCGGCCCCTCGGCCTTCCTTTCCGACAATGCCCAGCCGTCATCCGTTCCAAGCGACTGTGAAACCGCCTACTGCCAAGTTTGGCAGACGGCCTGCGTCGACGGGCTTCAATATTGTTCCAAGACCTACAGTTCGCCCGCCCTTTGCCGTTTTACCGACAAACAAGTCCGATCGTTCAAAAGAAACTGCGCGAAGGAACAGGTGTTGGGCGTCAAGCGCTATCCGAACGGCAGTTTGTTGCGCGCGCCCAATAAAAAAATCTACCTGGTCACGGGCGGTAAATTGAAACTGATAAAAACCCTGAAAGAACTGCGGAAATACAGGAATAAAAAAATCTATGACGTAGGATGGGCGGTCATCGAACAATATAAGATCATCAAATAGGCACAATCGATCAAAACTGCCGGATTGAATGATCCGGCAGTTTTTGCTAGGATTTAAAAATGGCGGTCAAAAAACCAAAAGTAATCGTCGCGATGTCGGGCGGGGTGGACTCCTCGGTCGCGGCCTATCTACTCCAAAAACAGGGCTATGAGGTGCTCGGCATCTTCATGCATTTTTGGGCCGAGACGCTTTCGGGCGAATCGGAAGTGACCAATAAATGCTGTTCGGTCGCCTCATTCAATGACGCGCGGCGGGTGGCGCAGCATCTCGGCTTCCCGATCTATACGGTCAACTTCGATCTGCCGTTCAAGAAATTGGTGGTGGACGAATTCATCGCCGGCTACGGCGCGGGTGAGACGCCGAATCCTTGCGTCAATTGCAACAAATACATCAAGTTCGATCTATTGATCGAGAAGGCCAACGGCTTGCGCGCCGATTTCATCGCCACCGGCCATTATGCCGGAATGAAACGGCAAGGCGATTCCATCAAATTGACGCGGCCCAAGGACAAGGCCAAGGATCAGACCTATTTTTTGTACAATCTGAACCAGGACAATCTGAAAAAAATCCTCTTTCCGCTCTCCGACCTTACGAAAACGCAGGTAAGGGAAATCGCCGGAAAGGCCGGTTTAGGGGTGGCCGAAAAACCGGAAAGCCAGGAGATCTGCTTCATTCCGGAGCGCACCCATAACGAATTTCTGAAACGGCATCTGAAATTAATCCCGGGCGAGATCAAGACCATGGACGGGCGCGTAATCGGGAAACACCAGGGATTGCCGCTCTATACTATCGGCCAAAGAAAAGGCGTGGAGATCGGGGGCATCGGGCCGTTCTATGTGGCGAAATGCGATTTTGAAACCAACACCCTGTTCGTGGTTTCCGAAAAAGAGGACAAGGCGCTTTTCCGGAAAGACCTTGTCGCGCGCGAGGTGAACTGGATCAACGGCGAGCCGAAACTGCCCCTGCGGGCGCAGGCGGTGATCCGGTATAGACATCCGGCGGTCACTTGTGATATAAAGAAAAATCCGTCCGGCGGACTGTCGGTGAAATTCACTAAACCGCAGCGGGCGGTCACCGCAGGCCAGAGCGTGGTATTCTATAAAGGAAATGAGGTCTTAGGCGGAGGAATAATCGACAAGCAGTTAAAATAACAATAAGGAGGAACGTTCCTTGAAATCAGAGAAATCAGCGCAAAGTTGCGAGCGCTTGTCGGTGGCAAGCCAGCCGGCCGCCGAGTACACGGTCGCCGATCTGAAGGAATTTTTCAGCCGCAAAAGGAAGCGGATCGAATTTTCCGACGAATATTTCAACCTGATGCTCGAACTGCTGCTCAACCGGTTCATCGACTGGGCGAACAAACAGAAACAATTCACCATCCACTATCCCACGATCCGGTTTTTGCCGGCCGGCGCCTTCGGCTACTGGTCTATCAGGATCGCTGTCGATTACGATCCGTTCGGCCGCGTCGAGACGGTGCGATTTGCGCATATTGACGGCTGGGACCGGCGCGAGCCCTGGCCGACGGAGTTCCTCCAGAAATTTCGGCAGTTCGTGGAAAAGTACGATCACAACGAGCTGCTCGCAAACGTCTGGAGAAAATACGAGCGGAGATCAAGGAGGCGGCATTGAATAGGGAAGAGAAGGAGAAGCATCCGATCGCGAAATACGTCACCTATGGCATACTCATTTTTATCGTGGGCGGCGCCATCTGCTTCGGACTCGAATGCGGCATCAGAAAGACGCTGCCAAAGCCGGCCGCCATCGAGTCGTTGCCCCGCTGATCTGCCGGGCCGTACCGGCTGGAAATTCCGGCGTAATATGCTATACTATAGACATCTTCCCGCAACCGGGGGCAAATAATACGGGATGCTCTCAAGCGCACTTTCGGTCAACCCGAGACCAAACCCTTCAGGGAAAGGACACGTGCCTATGCAGATGATGTTGACCCACTTCGGTTAACGGGGAATGAAGTAAACAGACCCGGCTGTCTCCGGACCAAGAAGGCCCTTTTGGGGATCTTAGGGGCTACGGCTCCGCATCCTTGCCGGATAACAGGGGCGACCATCCCACATTCCGGCGCTGTAGCGTTTTGACTTCCCGGCTTCGACAGAAGCCCGGGGTACGACGGACCCGACGGTCCGAAACCGCTGACTGGCACTCGTCATCGAGATGACGGGAGAAGGGGGCGCCATGACCTCGAGAGGTCGACCGTGCAGGTCGCACACCTACACCCGGCGGACGGAGAAGGTCGAGATGAAGAAGGTCGAGATCGACGGGCGGAAGAAGTCCCAGGGACGGGGGCACGAGCGGACCTGAAGCTGCCGAGCGGCGCGTCGGCCGGCAACGGCCGTGCCGGCGATCATCGCACCGAAAGGAGGGACGATGGTGCAACGGCTAAAGTACTCCGCCGGAGCGCGGGAGAACAAGACGCAATGAAACAGAATCGGCGGATGCCCTGACCGCCTGATCGCGAAGAACCGCGCGAAACAACAGGACACCCCGCCGCACCAGTGTGGCGGGGTTTTTCATTTCTTGGAGGTTGCCAAAATCGCTTAAATAATTTATAATTTTCCAATATGATTTACTTTGATATTTGGGCTCTCGACACCCGACCTCGATGCATCGAGGTCGGGTGTCGAGAATCGAAAATTTGAGAATTCACACAAACTATTTCAAATTACAATGACAGGCGGTGAACTTAGACAAAAATATCTGGATTTTTTCAAATCAAAGGGGCACGCCATACTGCCCAGTTCTTCTTTGATTCCGGAAAACGATCCGACGGTGCTCTTCACCACTGCCGGCATGCATCCGCTGGTGCCGTATATCATGGGCGAACCGCATCCCGAAGGCGCGCGGCTGGCCAATTGCCAGAAATGCATCCGTACCGGCGACATCGACGAGGTGGGCGACAACCGCCATCTGACTTTTTTCGAGATGCTCGGCAACTGGTCTCTGGGCGATTATTTCAAAAAGGAGGCGATCGCCTGGTCCTGGGAATTCTTGACCGGCCATGACTGGCTGGCGCTCGACCCGCGCCGCCTCTACGCGACGGTTTTTATGGGCAACGATTCAAGTCCGATCGACCAGGAGTCGATCGATGAATGGAAAAAATGTTTCAAGGCCGCCGGCATCGAGGCAAAAGTTTCAGGACCAGGAGAAAAAATCAGCGGCAGTGAGAATATCCGCATCTTCCCGCTGCCGGCTAAAGACAACTGGTGGGGGCCGGCCGGAGCTACCGGCCCCTGCGGTCCCTGCACCGAGATGTTTTATGACGTAGCGCCGGAGCGCGGACCGCTCACCGGCACCTTCGAGGAAGAGGTGGACGGCTTCCGGATCATGGAGATCTGGAACGATGTTTTTATGGAGTTCAACAAGACCGCGGACGGCAAGTTCGAGAAGATGCCGCGGCAGAATGTCGATACCGGCATGGGCCTTGAACGGACGCTGACCGTGCTCACCGGCAAGCAGAACGCTTTTGATACCGAACTGTTCAGCCCGATTTTCGATAAGTTGAAAGAATTGTCCGGCAAAGCATATGGCGAGTCGGAGGAGACGAGCCGCGCCATGCGGATCGTCGCGGACCACCTCAAGGCCGCCACCTTCATCATCGGCGACGATCGGGGCGTCAGCCCATCGAACACCGACCAGGGCTATGTGGTGCGCCGGCTGATCCGCCGCGCGGTACGTTATGGCAAGCAGTTGGGAATTAAAAAAGAAAACTGGACTACGGAAATCGCCGCAATAACAATAAAAATGTATGCTCATATTTATACGGAATTAGATAGAGGCAATGATAAAATCATTAAGGAATTACAAACGGAAGAAAATAGATTTAAGCTGACGCTTGAAAAAGGACTAAGAATTTTGCAGGGAGAAATTAAAAGTGATGGAGCAATCGGTGGATACAAAGGCCTTGGTCTCGCGACAGGAAAATGGTTATTTGATATTTACCAAACGTATGGCTTTCCTCTGGAAATGTCTCTTGAAGAACTAAAAACAAGGGGCATAGAGTTTAAAACTGGTGTTGATTTCGATCGTATTAAAAACGAATTCAGCGAGGAACTTCAAAAACACCAGGAACTTTCCCGCACCGCCTCAGCCGGTAAATTCAAAGGCGGCCTGGCCGACGCGGGCGAGGCGACCAAGAAACTCCACACCGCCTCGCACCTGATGCTCGCGGCCTTGCGGCAAGTGCTCGGCGATCATGTCCATCAGAAGGGAAGTAACATCACGGCCGAGCGGCTGCGCTTCGATTTTTCCCATACGGAAAAAATGACTGCCGACCAACTGGCGCTGATCGAACGATCAGTCAACGAGGCGATCGGGGCGGAAGCGGCGGTTCTTTGCGAGGAGATGACTTTGGAGGCGGCGAAACAGGCTGGCGCAGAAGGCGTGTTCGAATCGAAATACGGCGAAAAAGTGAAGGTTTACACCATCGAGAAAGACGGACGGCTTTTCAGCAAGGAAATTTGCGGCGGCCCGCATGTGGAAAATACCAACGAATTAGGCAGATTCAGGATAGTGAAAGAAGAGAGTTCTTCCGCCGGCGTACGCAGGATTAAGGCGGTGCTGGAATAAGGTTTTTACTAAATTTGGCTTAAATTAGCAAAAATAAATCAAAGGTCTTTCTACTTGACAGAAGCACGGTTAGAATATATAATTATTCATACCTTTAAGTAATACTAATTTAGCTTAAACTGGTTTACCGCTCACCCGGTAAAACTTTTTTATTTTGCTAATGAGAAGAAGAAAACAGCGGGAAGTAAATCAACCGGTCACCGATTCCAAGAATTTTTTGGAAATGGAGGGAGAGGTTTTGGAGCTTCTGCCGGCCGGCGCCTTCAAAGTGCTGATCGCCAGCGGCAACGAGGTATTGGCCCATTTGTCGGGCAAGATGAGGATGCACAAGATCCGCCTGGCGCCGGGCGACCGGGTACGGCTGGAAATCAGCCCCTACGATCTGACTAAAGGCAGAATAACCTACAGGTTATAATCATATGAAAGTAAGAGCGTCTGTTAAAAAAATCTGTAAGGATTGTAAAATTATCCGCCGCAAAGGACGGGTTTGCGTGCTGTGCAAGAACCCGAAGCATAAGCAGAGACAAGGATAGAGCAAAGTCCGAAGCACGAAGCACTAAATCCGAAACAAATTCAAAATCCAAATTATAAAAATTCAAAACCGTTTAGAAATTCGAATTTAGAATTTAAATAATTGTTTCGAATTTCGAATTTAATAAAGGTATGGCAGTAAGAATCGCCGGAGTCACAATTCCGAATGAAAAAAGAGTCGAGATCGCTTTGACTTATATTTACGGTATCGGCCGCACCAAGTCGAGCCAGATTTTGGGCGAGGCGAAAGTCAGCCCCGATACCCGGGTCAAAGACCTGAAGGACGAGGAAGTGAACAAGATCCGCGTCATCATCGAAAAGCAGAACAAGGTCGAGGGCGACCTGAAGCGCGAGGTGATGGCTAATATCAAGCGGCTCAAAGATATCGGGTCGTACCGCGGCTCAAGACACCAGAAGGGCCTGCCGGCCCGCGGCCAGCGCACCAAGACCAACAACCGCACTGTTCGCGGCAATACCCGCAAGACCATGGGTTCGGGCCGCGCCAAGGCGGCGCAGAAAACATAAGTTAGGCGCTCAGGTAATTAGTTAATTAGGAAATTCGAACAGTTATAAAATGACGAAAAAAGATACTACAATTGATAAGGTCACAGACGAACCGCAGGCGGCCGAGCCGGCTGAGGTTGCTGCGGAGAAAGAGATAAAGACCGAGAAAGCGGAGGCGGCCGAGCAAATCGTTTCTTTGCGCGATTCCGCCACCGAAGACAAGGTGATCAAGACCAGCTTGAACCAGCCGGAGGAACTGCCTGACAGCGTCAAGAAGCATCTGGAAAAAAAGAAGGCCGAACGGACCGACACCAGAAAAAAGAAGCGGAAGAAAAAAGCGGATCGGCGGGTGACTGTCGGCCGCGCTTACGTCAAGGCCTCCTACAACAACACCATCATCACTTTGACCGATAAAGAGGGTAATGTGCTGTCCTGGGCCTCCGCCGGCATCGCCGGCTTCAAGGGCCCGAAAAAATCGACGCCTTACGCCGCGCAGATCATCACCCGCATCGCGGTGGAGAAAGCGAAGGAATACGGCTTATCCGAGGTCAATGTGTTCGTCCGCGGCGTGGGCACCGGCCGCGAATCGGCTATCCGGGCGCTGAACGCCAACGGCCTGGTAGTGACGGCGATCAAAGACCTGACGCCGATCCCGCACGGCGGCTGCCGGCCGAAGAAGCCGAGGAGAGTGTAAAAACAATCTTCAATTATCAATTTCCAATTTTCAATTACGGTATGGCACGAAATCTGGATCCAAAATGCAAGCAATGTCGCCGGGTCGGCGAAAAACTGTTCCTCAAGGGTGAACGCTGTTTCAGCGTGAAATGCGCCATCACCAAAAGAAATTTTCCGCCCGGCATCCACGGCGGCAAGGGCAGGACCAGGCAGACCGAGTACGGCCTGCAGCTGCAGGAAAAACAGAAAGCAATGAAGGAATACCGGATGCTTGAGAAGCAATTCCGGCTGACTTTCCTGCGCGCACAGAAGATGATCGGCAATCTGGGCGAGAATTTTTTGTCATTGCTTGAAACCCGCCTGGATAACACCGTTTACAAGCTCGGTTTGGCCTCCTCCCGCGATACGGCGCGCCAGCTGGTCAGCCACGGCCACATCGCCGTCAACGGCCGCAAGGTTTCGATCCCTTCCTACCAGGTAAAGACCGGCGACGTCATCAAGATCAAGGACGGCTCTAAACGCAAGAAAATTTTCAACAATCTGGGCGAGGCGCTCAAAAAAGTCAATTTGCCGAGCTGGCTCAACCTCGTTCCGGCCGATTTGTCCGGCAAGGTCTTGCACGCCCCGGGCGCCAAGGATTTGGCGGCGAACATCAACGCGCAGATGATCGTCGAGTTCTATTCCAGATAATAAATCATTTCGATAAATTAATTTTATTACTATGGAAAAAATCGCTCTGCCGCAGAAAATCAAATTTGAGAAAGGCGAGGCGGACAACCAGGAGTTGGTGGTGATCGAACCATGCTTTCCCGGTTACGGCATTACTTTGGGCAATTCGCTCCGAAGGGTGCTTCTGTCAAGCTTGCCCGGAGTCGCGGTGGTTGGCGTAAAAATCAAGGGAGCCGACCATGAATTCATGTCTTTGCCCCATATCAAAGAAGACGTGCTCGAGATTATCTTGAATCTCAAACAGCTTCGCTTCAAACTGCATTCGGACGAAGCGGCGGTTCTGACTTTGGACGCCCGCAGCGAGAAGGAAGTGAAGGGCAAGGATTTTGCAAAAAACAGCCAGGTGGAAATCGTCAATCCGAACCAGACGATCGCGCATATCACCGATATGGCCGGCAGCTTAGGTCTGGAATTATTCATCCAGCGGGGCCGGGGCTACGAGACGATTGAATCGCGCGAGCGGGCCAAACATGAGATCGGTTATATCGAAGTCGACTCCGCCTTTTCGCCGGTCACCTCCGTTGCCGTGAACGTGGAAAATGTCCGCGTCGGCAAAATGACCAATTGGGACAAACTGATCCTGGCGGTGACCACCGACGGTACGATTTCGGTCAAAGACGCGTTTACAAAATCCGCCGAAATATTGATCGAACAATTCAACGCCCTGGTCGGCAAGGAGCCGGAAGCGGTGTCGGAAGCCGAGGCAACGGAAGAGGCGGCGGCGCCGGAAGCAACCGCGGAGGAGGCAGCGGAAGACGGTTCGACCAAGAAAAAGCGCGGCCGGCCGAAGAAGGAGTAAATTAAAAATCAAAATTATTGAATCCCGCCGAGGCGGGATGAAAATAATTTCCAAAATTTTACATTTTGATATTTACGCTTTGAATTTATTATGCGACATCGCAATAAAAATAAAATTTTAGACCGAGCCAAGGGGCCGCGCGAATTGATGCTCCGTAATTTGGCGTCCAGCATTCTGATCTATGAAAAGGTCAAAACCACCGAAGCCAAGGCAAAGGCGGTGCGCTCGCTGGTCGAACGATCCATCACCACCGCGAAAAAGGGCGATTTGTCGGCCCGCCGCGCTTTGATCGCTACTTTGCCGCAGAAGATGGCGGTCAGGAAATCCCTGGAAGTACTGGCCGAGCGCTACAAAGACCGTGCCGGCGGTTATAGCCGCATCATCCGCCTGGGCGCGCGGCCGGGTGACGGCGCCAAGATGGTGCAGATCGAACTGGTATAAAAATATGTCGAAAATATCCCAAAGAAAACTCCATCAAATCGACGCCAAGGATCAGACCGTGGGACGTTTGGCTACGCGCATCGCGACGCTGTTGCGCGGCAAGCATAAGCCGTCTTTCGAGCCGCATCTGGACCAGGGCGATATCGTCCAAATTTCGAACATCGCCGCGCTGAAATTCACCGGCAAGAAGTTCGAGCAGAAGACCTATATCCGCCATTCCGGCCATCCAGGCGGGCTGAAAGAAACCCTGATGAAAAAGGTCTTCCAGAAGGATCCGGCCGAAGTTTTGCGCAAGGCGGTACGCGAGATGTTGCCGCCGGTTAAGTTCCGCACCGATATGATGAGGCGGTTAATAATCAAATAACGATCGATCGAATATGAGCGAGACGAAAAAACACATCGAAAAAAAAGTTGAGGAGGCCGAGCCGGTAAAATTCAAGGGCCGCTACATCGAGGCGGTCGGGCGCCGCAAAAGCGCCACTGCCAGAGTCCGGCTTTATAAGACGGGCAAGGGCATTGTATCGGTCAACGAGATGAACATCGAGCAATATTTGACCCCGGTCCTGGTTTCAATCGCCAAAGAACCGCTGAAATATTCGGGACTCGCCAAAGATCTGGATTTCTCGATCCTGGTCAGAGGCGGCGGCAAGAAAGGACAGGCCGGAGCGATCCGCCACGGCATCGCCCGCACTTTGGTAGAGATGGAAAAGGATCTGCGTCCGGCGCTTAAAACCAAGGACTTGCTGACCCGCGATTCCCGCGTCAAAGAGAGGAAGAAGCCGGGATTGAAAAAGGCCAGAAGAGCACCGCAGTGGGCGAAGCGTTAGCGAGCACGCTGCGGAGGAAAGGGGTCGGGAAAACCTGGGTTTTCCCGTGTGGGAAATATTAAAACCGACCGGTTTTAAGAAGCTCCGCCAACTGGCGGAGCGCCCCGCAGTGGGCGAAGCGTTAGCGAGCACACTGAGGAGGAAAGGGGTCGGGAAAACCTGGGTTTTCCCGTGTGGGAAACATTAAAACCGACTGGTTTTAAGGAGCTCCGCCAGCTGGCGGAGCGACCCGCAGTTGGGCAAAACGTTAAATTGAATGTATTAATATACAACAAAGCCCTGCCGGGAAAACTCAGGCAGGGCTTTGTTGTTGACAAAGTTGCTGTTTTTTGTTATAAATAAACCAATCAAATATCCGTACATACCAACCTAAGAAGGAGGGAAAAAATGAAAACCCTGAAGAGGAGCAGTTGGCGAGTCAGGATGTACGCGCGAAGCCGCGTCGGCAACGTGGTTCCCGATACCATCGGAAGAGGGGAATTCTACAGCGGGATCGTCAAGAGCATGAAAATGATGTTTTTCAACTTTCTCGAGGCGGTCTGGAAGCGCCTCTTCGGCGGAGAGTACGGCATGCTCTATCTTGCCTCAATCTCCATTTTACCGCTGGTTTTTTCCATCAGTCGCGTTCTTCCCATCGAACTCAGTTTTTTCGGCTTCCTAAGGTTGTTGTTGTATATGTTCGTTATAGCTATTTGTTCCACCGCGGTGCTTGCCTGCCTGTTGGAGTTTTTCGGGAAACCGCTCAAGATCGAGGACGGCGCACCAGCGGAATAACCGATCTTTGGATCCGGCGAAATCAGTCGGATCCTTTTTATTTGAATAATCGCTAGGTTGTGATAAAATATGAAAATATACCAAAGCGAAAAAAATGCCTCAAAAAGTCGTAAATATCGCTAAAAATACCTCATACTATACTTTGGCCCTGGTGATCCAGAAGGTCATCTCTTTTACCTATTTCGTGATCATCGCCCGCGCGCTCGGGCCGGAAGATCTGGGCAAATATTATTTCGCCATCTCTTTCACCACCATCTTCGCCGTCTTTGTCGATATCGGACTCTCTAATGTTCTGACCCGGGAAATCGCCAAGGACCAAAGCCGCGCCCCGGAGTTAGTCAACAATGTGCTGGGCGTAAAAATTCCCTTGAGTTTGCTGTCGCTCGGCGCCGTGGTTCTGATTATCAATCTGCTCGGCTATCCGGAACTGACTAGGCAGTTGGTCTACCTTTCCTCCGCCTGCATGATCCTCGATTCCTTCACCCTGACGTTTTTTTCCGTCGCGCGCGGCTATCATAACCTGTCTTTCGAGAGCATCGCCTCGGTGGTCTTCCAGCTGATCGTGCTCGGCGCCGGTCTGATCACCTTGCGGCTCGGCTACGGCATCCGGCCGCTCGCGGCCGCCCTAGTCGCCGCCAGCACCTTCAACTTTTTTTATTCCGGCGTCATCCTGGAAAAAAAATGGCGGGTGAAGATCCGCCCGCGGCTCGACCGCGAGCTGCTAAAAAAAATTCTGGCCATCGCTCTGCCGTTCGCCATTTTCGGCATCTTCCAGCGTACCTACACCTATCTTGATTCGGTCCTGCTATCCTCGCTCGCCGGCGACCGGGCGGTCGGCATCTACCAGGTGGCGTTCAAGATAATTTTTGCTTTGCAGTTTCTGCCCATGGCTTTTTCGGCCTCGCTCTATCCCGCCTTTGCCAATTATTGGGCGAATAACCGCCGCCAGCTGGCAATTACTTTCGAGCGGGCGATGAATTATCTGCTGATCATCTCGCTACCGATCACTATCGGCATCATCGCCGTCGCCGACAAAGTGGCGCTCTTGTTCAAATCCGGTTACGAGGATTCGGTCCTGCCTCTCCGCATCAATATGCTGGCGCTGGTTTTCGTCTTCCTGAATTTCGGCGTCGGCGCGATTTTGAACGCCTGCGACCGGCAGAAGGCCAATACCTTCAATATGGGCGTGGCGGTCGTGGTCAGCATCGTCATGAATCTGCTCCTGATTCCGCGCCTGGCGGCGGTGGGCGCGAGCATTACGGTAGCGGCGACCAATCTACTGATGTTCATCCTCGGCATCGTCATCGTTCCGAAAATTGTCAGATACGACTCGCGAAAAGTGGTTAAAATGGCCGCGAAGGTGCTCGTCTCAGCGCTCATTATGGGCCTGATCGCCTTTTATCTGAAAAGTTATATGAATGTTTTCCTGGTGGTCGGCCTGGCCGGAATCGTTTATTTCGCCCTGCTGTATTTTTTCCGCGCTTTCACCAGGAATGATATTTTATCGATCATCGATTCTTTCAGGCGCAAGCCGGCTGAAGAGGCGTTGGAATAACATCTTATGGCTAAATTTTTGCTTTTTACCCTGGAATATCCGCCTTTCAAAGGCG
>JAJYMT010000011.1 GCA_021786695.1 bacterium | reverse complement strand
GATCGCCGAAGGATCCTTCGGATCGACCGTGAGCGTGACGCTCACGTTGTCGCCGATCGGCGTGCCGACCGTGAGACCGGTGATGAGGGGCGCCAGGCCGGTGCCGGGGTTCGGGTTGCCTCCGCCCCCGCCGCCTCCGCAAGCGGAGAGGATGAGGGTGAAAACCGTGAAGAGCAGGGCGAGCGAGGTGATACGGAATCGGTTCATTCGAGACCTCCTTGGTCTTGGCCATGGGCCGTCTTATGGTTGACAGGAAAATGATGACAGTTTTTTCGCTAATTTAAGCTTTCAAGGTGCTTTCTATATAAAATACATTGATTTAATATTGTAGCAAATTATCGCAATTCTGTCAACTACTTGGGGCGGGGTATTGTTTTATGGTATAATAACTTTAATGTTAATAACTGCCCCTGTTAAATCCCGCAAAGTGGGAACCCTGTAAATTACAGGGTTATTTAACAGGGTAAATTATAGCATAATTATTATTTTAAATCTTTCTTATGAATCAGCCAACTATTAAAACGGCTTTTAAATTAATTGTGGCGGTGATTATCACATTCGGCCTATCGCTGGCCTTGCAATCAATCCTGGCGCAAACGGCCTGGACTAACCCGCAATGCACGCCGCCGAATTGTAATGTAGCAGCGCCCATAAACGTTGGTTCCAGTACAGCCGTGAAAACGCAGGGAACTTGGGATAACCTTAATATTGCCGCTTCTTCAACTATGACATCTGTTGGTTTGTTTGGTGTGTCGGGTAATTTTGCTGTTAATCCTTTTACGCATGATTTGTTTGTTGACTTTTCTGGCGGCACACATTATGTCGGCATCGGGACGGGAAGTCCGGCATACAAATTGGACGTGAACGGAACGATTCAAGCTACTGGTTTAAGGATTCCAACGGGTGCGGCGGCAGGTAAAGTATTAACCTCTGACGCTTCCGGTAATGCGTCTTGGGGGACGGGGGGCGGCACTGCCGTGGCAGCAAGCGGGACTCTGAATCCAGGAAATTGTGGATCTTGGGAGGTTGATACGGGTATAGTTTTGGATTCCGAAAGGTTTAATCCACAAAGAGCATTTGTGCCCATCGTTACCACCGGCTCATTTTATAGGTATGACGCCACTACAAAATTTTTTCTAACCCCTTCGCTATTATATAGAACATGTTTTAATAATCCTTGCAATAATTATACGCATCTTTATTTAAATATTTCATGTACAAATGAAGAGGCCGACTCCGATTATCCGTCAAGTATTTATTGGAAGGTGTTTGAAGTTAAATAATTATCGTTTATATCTTGGTTTCTTGTGAAAGTTGAGCGCAGGATTGATTTTTGAATTAAAATTTTAGCAAACTATTTATATTTTAATATCGAAACGATGATGAAAAAAACACTCATTTTGATTTTGGTTTTTTCGCCTCTGATCGCCGCGGCCCAGGACTACACCCAGGGACCGCCTCCGGGCTACGCCGGAACGCAGCCGCCGACGCAAGAACAGATCCAGCAGATGATGAAGCAGGGGCAGCCCGGCACCCAGCCGCCGGCCGACTTTCAGGGATTGATGCCGATCCAGGCGCCGGGCACGATGGCGCCGCCGAGCTTTGATATGTCCAAATTGAATTTGCCGCCGATGCCTGGGATGCCGGAAAACGGGCCGATGCCGATGTTTATGGGCAAGCCGCTGGCCGGCGACGGGGTAAGCGAGATGGCCGGGCGTCTGGGCGAGGCGCTCGATCAGATCGGAGCCAAACTTTTGGAAGGCGAGGACGGGCTCGGGCAGTTGAAAGACGGGCAGGTTAAGTTGGGCGAGGCGGAGACGGCGATGAAAGCGGCCAGAGCCGCCTACAACGCGGCGCGCGAGGCCTATGCGGCCGGCGACTATATGAAAGCCGGAGAGAAACTGCAGGCGATGCAACAGGCGAATTTCGGTGAAAAATTTTCCAAATTGGAACAGGGCGGCATCACCGCCGACCTGATCAACGACGTGCGCGCCAAGATGAAGGACGGCCTGAAAGGACTCGCGGGCGCCCCGGACGACGGCGACACGGTGGAAATCAGGGCCAAACTTCTGGCCGGACTGGAATCGCTCGACCAGGCGCAGGCGCTTTTACGCTCCGGCGACAAGAAAGGCGCGGCCAAGATCATGGCAGAGTTGCGCAAGATGTCGCCCGAGGGCGAGGCGGGCGAGCAGGCCGGCCAGTTTGGCAAGATGTCCGGCAAGATGATTAAAAAGATACTGGATCAGATAGCGGCCGGACTCGCTAAAGCCGATGCCGGTTTGGCGGAAGCCAAGAAAAGCGGCGTCGAGCCGGGCGCCGAGGAATTGGCACTGCTTGAGCAGGGAAAAGCAATTTACGCCGAGGCGCAGCTTCTTTTTGACAAGGGCGATTTCGCTGGCGCCGGCGCGAAACTGAAAGAATTGCAAGGGCTTGATTTGCAGGAAAAATTCATGGCTTTCCGCGACCGCGTCCTGCCTCCGGGGCGGCTCGAGCAGATCATGAATGATCTCGTAAACGGCACCAGGGCGCTCGAAATCACCATCAGCCACGCCAAGGACTTCGGTCTGGATACGGCGCCGCTCGAGGAGCATCTGGCCAAACTGCGCGATCTGCGCGACAAGGCGCAGGCCGCTTTTGACGCCAAAAATTTTGATTTATTTCTGACTATTGCCGGCCAGGCACGCGATCTGAAAACCCGCGAAGCGGTCGATACCTTCATCCGCAAGATGGCGAACGAACGGATCAAAGAGATGGTCAAAGAAGGCCTGGCCAAAGCCAACGAAGCGATCACCTTACTGGAAACAGCGATCAGTCAGATGACGAACGCCGATAACGCCAATAAACTACTTTCCGACATCAAGGCCGAGCTGATCAAAGCGCAATCATTTTTTGACGAAGGCAATTATATGGATGCCGGGCGGACGCTCGATGAAGCGGTGAAAGAGTTGATCGCCCTGCGCAATAACCTGCTTGATTCCGGCATCAAACTTTCGGACGAACAGACGGCCGCCGTAAACGAAGTTATGTCCGCCGGACAAAGCGGGGAAGACATGGCCAACCTTTCGGGCGAACAATCGGCGAAAGCGCAGGCGATGCTCGGCAAGGTGAACCCGGGCGATCTGAATCAGATTAAGACCAGCTTGATGAACTTCAATCCGGAACTCCTGGACAAAGTGATAACGAGCCGCGAGCGCGACAAGAATTTCATCGATAAGATCATGCGCGACGTGGTGCCGCTGGTGCCGGAAGAGGATCGCGCCGCGATGCTGGAGGGCAAGATGAATTTGCTCGACGAGGTGAAATCGGCCGACAACACCATCGCCGCGGTGAAAAAACTCAAAGGCGTAGCCAAAGGAACGCCGGCGCTGCTCGATCAACTGAAAAATCAGATCAAGGGCTATAATTTCACCTCAAAAATCGCCGGAAAACTGGACGCCAAATTTTCCGACTTCAACGACAAGTTGCAGGGCGGCGAAATGACCAACGGCAAGCAGGTCGATAATTACGTCAAGGTGATGGCCGACGAGGTGAAGCGCGCGGTGGCGGCCGCCAACGCGGAGAAATTCAAGGAAGGAGTATTGCCTGCGAGGAACATCGATGACAACAATCCGCTGTTCGAGGAGGTGCGCCAGTTGAAAGACGACGGCGCGCTGGCGCCGGACAAGAAAGGCAATATCGATCTGGGGAAGAAACTGGACAAGACCTTTCTGGCCGGCATGATCAACAAGACGGTGGACGAGAATGCGATCAAACCGGCTGCCGGCAAGGCGACGATGATGGATGTGATCAAATCCGCGGCCGCGGCCTACGATCTGCGCACGCCGGCTGACCCGGCCGGCGCCGTCGCCTTCGCCGCCAAGCTCGGCGTGACGCTCAAACCGGCGGACCTGAAGAAACAGGCCACGCTCGGACAGGCGATCGATCTGGTGGCCAATGCCGACGACCGCTGGGGAGCGAATTAAGCCGCGGATTTAAGATTTACGATTTAAGATTTAAGAAGGGCTAAGCCGTTAAAACGGCTTAGCCCTTTTTTATTCAAACAAATATGCTAAAATATATTTATTATTAAATTTTTATTACCAAGCCGTTTCAAGCGGTTGGGCAAAAAAGCAATGAACCACGTTCCATCGAAGATTTTTCTGACCAAAGGCACGGGCGTACACAAGGATAAGCTCGCCAGTTTCGAACTCGCCCTGCGCCAGGCCGGCATCGAGAAATGCAACCTGGTCTATGTCTCGTCTATCTTTCCGCCCGAATGCAAAATGGTCTCGCGAGAGAAGGGCGTGCTGGAACTGAAGGCCGGACAGATCACTTTTTGCGTGATGGCCAGGAGCGAGACCAACGAGCCGAACCGCCTGGTGAGCGCCGCCATCGGCCTGGCTCTGCCGGCCGACAAGCAGAACTATGGTTATCTGTCCGAACATCACGCCCACGGCGAAACGGCGGAAAAATCCGGCGACTACGCCGAAGACCTGGCCGCCACCATGCTCGCCACAACGCTCGGCGTGGATTTCGACTCCAACCTGGCCTGGGACGAACGCAAACAACTCTATGTCCAGAATGAGAATATCTACAAAACGACCAATATCTGCCAGTCGGCGCAAGGCAACAAGGACGGCCTGTGGACAACCGTGATCGCGGCGGCGGTATTTTTGGAGTAATCTTCTCGGCGTCCGACACCGATGAATCGGTGTCGGACGCCGCGGGTTACAATTTTCGGTGTCGGACACCGCTCGAAGGCGTCCGACACCTTTATCGTTTTAAGCCAATAATAGGTATTTTTTTATCAACAAGCGAACGGTTGCGACAAATCGTAATTTGCGCTAAGATGCCGTGGTCGAACATTATCAGCCCGAAGTAACAATTTTGGCTATTATTTGTATAATATCGTGCCTATGCACAAGGAAAAACAAAATTTTACCGAATATTATAACCAGTATAAAGATAAGATCTTTAATTATTTTTGGTATCGGGTGAATTTCAACCGATCCCTGGCCGAGGACCTGACCGCGGATGCCTTTCTCAAGGCCTTTAAGAGTTTCGACAGCTTCGACCACGACCGTTCGTTCCAATCCTGGATCTACGCGATCGCCAAGAACCATCTCTTAAACTACTATCGTACCGCCAACCGCGAGACCGATTTGCTCGAGGCGGCCAATATGGGCAGAAACGAACTGAAGCAGATCGAGAATAAATTGGAATTGGAGGAGGTCTTCCGGCTGATCAACGCACTTTCGGAATATCATCGCGAGGTGTTACTCTTACGGTTCAGCGACGGCCTTTCAAACGGCGAGATCGCCGCGGTGCTGGGCAAAGACGAAAGCGCGGTGCGCACGCAGATCAGCCGGGCGCTGGAGGAATTGAGGGGGAAAGCAGAGGATTTAAGAATTATGATTTAAGATTTAAGAGAAATACA
>JAJYMT010000004.1 GCA_021786695.1 bacterium | reverse complement strand
TCAAACGGCGAGATCGCCGCGGTGCTGGGCAAAGACGAAAGCGCGGTGCGCACGCAGATCAGCCGGGCGCTGGAGGAATTGAGGGGGAAAGCAGAGGATTTAAGAATTATGATTTAAGATTTAAGAATAATTCATCGAATTTAAAATACGAAAAAGTACGAATTAGAACGCGTCGATTAAGATCTGTATGAACAATATTGAAAAACAACTGAATAATTTACCGAAAGGACGGCTTTCCCGGAAGGCGGATTTGATGATCCGTTTCAGGTTGATGTTGGCGCGAGCGTCCCGGCCGGCGATGAAAGTTGATTCCGCCGGGCGTTTCGGGCTGCTTTCTTTCAGGCCGGCGCTGGCGGCGTTTTCAATCTTTATCTTGGTATTTTTTTCCGCCACCTCCGCCTATGCCTACGGAAGCGATCAGGTGGCCAGGGGCAACATCCTCTATCCGTTGAAGATTTCGCTGGAGAGAGTGCAGGATCAACTGACCAGCGACCCGATCAAAAAGATCGATCTTCATAACGAATTCGCCAAACGGCGTCTGGCCGAGGCACAATTTTTGAGCCAGGAGCTGTCCCCGGCCTTTGCCACCGGCACGGCCGTATCCCAGGATTCAAAGCAACAAGAATTTAACGATACCATCGTCGAGGCGAACGAGGAAATCGATCGCACTAATGAAATGGCGGCGGCGCTGCCCGACGAACAAGAACGCGATCAGGCCTTCACCGGCCTGGCCGAATTTAATTTCAACCAAGTGGAAGCGGTCAGCAAGATCGCCGGGCGGTTCGGGCTGAACGCGGACGACGAGACCATCGACCACCTGGCACTGACGCTTGAAAACTTGAAAAGACACCAGCGGCAGGCGATCGAGGCGATCAGCCGGACCAAGGGCGCGTCGGAAAAAATCAAAGACGGTTCTTCCACCCCTGAAACGGGCGCGAATGCCCAAGAACAGGATGATTCATCTGCCAGCTCGACCGATCCGTCGCAGGCCGAGCAGTCATTGAACAGGATCAGGCAGGAGATCGACGATTTGAGCCAGGACCAGACCAGGGCGAGCATTCCCGAAAAACAGGCCAGGCGGCTCAATGATAAATTGCGGAATAAATTGAAAAAAGCCGAGCAGGCGATCAAGGACGGCGACCTGAAAAAATTCAACGGACTGTTGCAGTCGGCCGAGGCGCTTTCCAACAACAGAAAACATTTCTTGCGTCCATCGGCCGCGGAGGACAACGGCGGCGAAAACATCCAGCCGGCGGGAGGGTTTAAAATTGAAAACAAGGAACGGATAAGAGAGGATATCAAGAAAATGCTGGAGAAAAAACGCGAAGACGAAAAGCAGGCCGCGGAAAAAATCAAAGAAGAACGGCAAAAAGAGGATCGTGACGGATCGGGGCAGGCAACCGCCAGCACGAGTCCGATCGAAGAAACGCCCAAACCGGGAGAGGAAAACAAAACCGCCAGCAGTTCGCCTGAAATAAGAAGGGATTAATTTGAATATTATTTTAGCTATCGACACCCGACCTCGATAGTATCGAGGTCGGGTGTCGATAATGCGGCCACCATAATATGGGGCTGTTTTTTATTTTTTGAAAATATGTTATAATATGTACATAACCATAAAAATATGAACGGCATCAGCAAAACCATCAATAAAAAAATCAACTCCACCATCTGGCATCTTTCCACTACCGGCCTGGTGTTTCTGTTCCTGTCGGTATTGGTAGTATGGACCGAATTTATGTCGCGACTTCTGGTCGGATTTTTCATCCTGATGGTCGCCTATATTTTTTTCTATCTGTCCTTCCGCCTCTGGGAAATAAAGAAAGAATTGGATAAGTTTTTATAAGCGACAGCAGATAAGCGAGAACAAGGACGGCCACCCGAGCGAGGGGCGGTCTTTTTTTACCCCGTGAAATGCCGCGGACCTGCCTGCCGGCAGGCAGGGCGGCAATCCCGCCGGGATGAGATTATTTCACAAGGTAAATTGATTTCAGCTTAAAGTAGTGATATTATGAACACATATGGTGACGCCTAACTTAAGCCAAAAACAAAGCCAGCAATTTACCATCTCGGAAATGGCCAAGAAGCTGTTTCAGACGGTTTATTTTACCGGCAAACAGGAAGACAAGGGCGGCGACGAGGCGCGGATCAGGGTTTCGGAAACGATTTCGCGGATGGCTTTTTATTATGAAAAAATCCGCAATTCGGTCGATTACAAAGAAGAGCACCTGCTTCTCAAAGAAGCGATTGCCAGGGTTCTGAACCGGCTGATCGGCATTGAGCTCGCCAAAGACGAACAGGCGATCGCGGCTGATCTGCTGACGGAATTGATCCGCGCCGGCTATCTGCCCAACAACAAGATCCACGAATCGGAAATTCCGCGCCTGGCGGTAATAATCAAGAAATACCAGTCATTGATAAAATTATCGCGCGCTAAAACCGCGGCCGACAAACGGGAGCTCGCCGATTGGCTGTGGGGACTAGCCGCCTGCGAGATCGAGGAGCACCTGAATCCCAAAAAGATCAACAACCAGGTGGTAGAAAGCATGTACGGGGTGCTGTTGCCGCTCTTGGAATTGCCGGCCGACTCGCCGTTCGCGGCCGATAAGGAGATCCAATTGTATCTCTCCATCAACCGCGGCTACCTGCGGGCCGACGAGGAAATGATCAGCTTCATCCTGTTCAAATATCTGGTGCCGGATTGGCTGACGGCCGACGAGCAGGCGATCTCGGAAGTCGCGGAAAAGATCGATGAACTGATCGCTACGGCTACCCGCCACGCGCACCATCCGCTCTCGAGCCAGATTAATCGACTGGTGGCCCGCTACACGGTTTTTTTCAGCATTCTGACCGAGGTGATCGAGGATAATCCGGTCGAGGTCTATGACAGCTTGAAACGGGACCCGAAGTCATTTCCGCGCCGGATAAAAGCGGTCTGTGCCAAACGCTATAAGTCGGTCAAACGCAAACTGTGGCGGGCCGCCGTTCGCAGCATCATCTATCTGTTCCTGACCAAGATGGTGTTGGTCTTCATCTTGGAGATTCCGGTCGCCAATCTCCTGAACCAGCCGACCAGCGATTTTTCGCTCTTCATCAACGTCACTTTTCCGCCGCTACTCTTATTTTTGATCGTACTTTTCACCCGCACCCCCGGGGAAGCGAACACCGCCAGGATCGTAGAGGGGATCGAAGGGCTGGTCTATGTCGAGAAGCAGCGAAAGGATCCGTTCAAACTGCGCGTGGCCGCGGAGCGCAGCCAGACCAAGAGCGCTTTTTTCAATATTCTTTACGGCGTGACTTTTTTCGTCTCCTTCGGCGCGGTCATCTATGTGCTTGATCGGGCCAATTTCCATTTCGTGAGCATCACCATCTTTTTGTTCTTCCTGGCGCTGATCAGCTTTTTCTCCATTCGCATCCGCCGGCGGGTCAAGGAACTCCTGGTAATCGAGCCGCGCGAGAATATCGTCGGCCTGCTGATCGATTTCTTTTCGGTGCCGATCATCGCCGCCGGCAAGTGGCTGTCGGAGAAATTCTCCAAGATCAACGTGCTGGTCTTCATCCTGGATTTTCTGATCGAAGCGCCTTTCAAATTGTTCGTCGAGGCGGCCGAGGAGTGGACCAAGTACGTGCGGGAGAGGAAAGAGGATGTGAGTCAGTAAAATGTAAAATTTAAAAATCAAAAATTAAAATTTAGGAGTCGCTGCGCGACAGGTATTAAAAATAAAATTCGCGAGCAAAGCGAGCACCACAATTTTACATTTTGATTTTTACATTTTGATTTTTTTTATGCCAACCCTCTACATGGTCGCGACGCCGATCGGCAACCTGGAAGACCTGACGATGCGCGCCTTAAGGATTTTGGGAGAAGTCGATTACATCCTGTGCGAGGACACCCGCGTCACCGGCAATCTGCTCAAGCATTACAAGATCGATAAGCCGCTTATCTCATATCACCAGCACTCCAATCTCAATAAGACCGAGGAAATTTTAGAGCTGCTCGCAAACGGCAAAAATCTGGCCCTGGTGACCGATGCCGGCACGCCCGGGATATCCGATCCGGGCGGCAAATTGGTGCAATTAGTGGTTGATAAGTTAGGCGAGGACGTGAAGATCGAATCGGTGCCCGGGGCTTCGGCAGTGACCGCGGCTCTTTCCATTTCCGGCATCGCGGCCGACAAGTTCGTCTTTCTCGGGTTCCCGCCGCACAAAAAAGGGCGGCAGACCTTCCTGCGGCGGGTGCTTGAAAGCGAATATCCGGCAGTGGTCTATGAGTCCAAATACCGGATCATCAAGTTTTTGGAAGAGTTGAAGCAGGCGGAAGAAAACTACAACCTGGAGCAGAAATACAATAACGCCGAGAAGAAATCCAAGGGCGAACCGAAACAGATCAAACTGACCTCGGTGGTGGTCTGCCGCGAACTGTCCAAGATGTTCGAGACGGTCTATCGCGGGGAATTGGAAAGTATTATTGAGAAGATAAAGAATTCCCCCGACGACCAGAAAGGCGAGTTCGTGGTGATAATCGGGAAATAAAAAAGGCAGTTCGCGAGCGAACTGCCACGACCGAATTCCTACGCCACCCGGGCGATTTCCTCTTCCAGGATGGTCGCCCCGCTGTCCGGGCAGATCCGCCCCGCCGGGGTCGCGTGGAGAGGCAGTTCGGTCGCCGCCTCATCCAACGAAAGGTGCCGGCTGCAGCCGGCGCATTCCACAGTCATCATTTCCTCCTCAACTTTAGTGCGTTGTTTTTATCAAATATTTTCAATTATGTCAAGAGGCAAGTTTTATATCACCACCACCCTGCCGTACGTCAATTCCGAGCCGCATATCGGCTTTGCTTTGGAAATCGTGCAGGCGGACGTAATCGCGCGCTGGCAAAGGGCGCAGGGCAAAGAGGTGCTGTTCAACACCGGCACCGACGAACACGGCCTGAAGATCTACCGCAAGGCGCTGGAAGCCGGGCAGGAGCCGCAGGCGTATTGCGATTTTTATGCCGCCAAATTTGACGCGCTGAAACAAGCGCTCAATCTTTCCTACACCCATTTCATCCGCACCACCGACCAGCACCACATGGAAGCGGCGCAGGAATTCTGGCGGCGCTGCGCGACCGCGGGCGATATCTACAAAAAAAACTATAAAATAAAATACTGCGTCGGTTGCGAGTTGGAAAAGACCGAATCGGAATTAGTCGACGGGAAGTGCGCGATCCACCCCAATTTGGAAATAGAAATCCACGAAGAAGAAAATTATTTTTTCCGTTTTTCCAAATTTCAAAAACCTCTGCTTGAGCTCTATGAAAAAAGGCCAGATTTCGTGGTACCGGCGGAAAAGTTAAATGAGATAAAGGCATTTGTTGAACGGGGCCTAGAGGATTTTTCCATCTCGCGTCTGAAAGAAAAAATGCCCTGGGGTATACCGGTGCCGGACGATAAGGAACAGGTGATGTACGTCTGGTTTGACGCGCTGATCAATTATGTTTCCACTTTGGGTTGGCCAGATAAAAAATATGAGGATTGGTGGCCGGGGATGCAGGTCGCGGGCAAAGACAACC
>JAJYMT010000054.1 GCA_021786695.1 bacterium | reverse complement strand
AGAAGCTTCTTTATCGTCCTTTGCTTGTTTTTGATTTGGATCAGTTTGGTTTTCAAGTCCTTAGTGTTGTAGGCCGTGCCAGCCGCAACGGCGGGAACCGCGGTCAGGGTGAAGGCCAGGAGAAAAATCGATAAAATTAATTTCTTCATAGTGGTTGGTGTTAATGATTATATGGTCTCCTGGCTTAAGATTTGGAAGTCGAGCGATTCAAGGTTGGCCAAATCTTTGACCTGGTTGCGGAATTCTCTCGCTTCGGACAGCAGCAGCCACTTCAGTTCCGGGGCGATCTTGTTTGCCGAGACGGGGGAGAGCAGGTCGATCAGGGCCTGGATCTGCGAATTTAATTCATCGATGCCGGCATCCAATCCTTTGAAATTGTCGTTATGCTTGGCAAGAAGTTTGTCCAGCAGGGATTGTTCAGCCGCGCTCAAGGTGGAGCTTGAAGTGTCGATCGTTGAATTCGTTTTAATTTTGGCGATTTCCGCCTGCAACGATTTCAAATAATCAATCACGTCTCCGTAGGTGCTGGAGGCGGTAAGACGGATGTTCAATAACTTCAATTCCTTTTCAATGTCCAGCTGATCCCTGATCTCATTGTTTACGTCCCCTTCTTCATGCTCGTGTTCGTTTACATCGTTGATGTCGCTCTCGTCTTCATTTTCGTTTTCATCGTCATTGCTTTTGATCCGGTCCTGGCCGTCCTCGTTTTGATTCTGGATTTGGACCTGCTCGCCCGCGGACGTAGTGGAGGCGGCTGAATCATCTGCCCTTGCGGCGCCGGAAAGGGCGAACGACATCAGCCCCAGGGACAATATTGACCCCAGGCCGATGATTTTTTTAAGGTTGTTTGGCATAATTTTATTTATACTCGCTTGGCGAAATCTTTCGAATTACGCCAAGAAAGCATTTTAAAAGCATGTTAATTAGTTGTTTAGTGCATTAGTAATACAATCATAATGTAATTATGTTACAATTTATTGTTTTTTACAAGTGATTATTTTTTGCCACCGCTATTAATTTTTTCCGTTTTTCTTTATAATTATTATATAATCAACCGAACCATTAATCTATGGAAATGAAAACAGCAGGCGGGCAGGCCGGCTTGAGCGGGGCAGAGGCGGCAATGCTACTCAAGCAATACGGAGAAAACCTGGTGGTTAAAAAAAAGAAAACCGGGCCGTTTTTTATTTTTTTCGGCAAACTGACCAGCCCGCTGTTTTTGCTGATGATCGGCATTTCGCTCGTCTCCCTGGCGGTCGGCCAGCGCACCAGCGCGCTGATCGTGCTGGCGATGATATTTCTCTCGGCCACCTTGGATTTCCTGAACACCTATAAGTCGCAAAAGGTGGTGGAAAAGCTGATCGCCCAGGTCGCAACCAAGACGATCGCGATCCGGGACGGCGAGAAGACCGAGATCGACGTCAAAGAGGTCGTGCCCGGCGACCTGCTGTTCCTCTCCGCCGGCAACGTCATACCGGCCGATTGCCGGGTAGCGCAAAGCGACGATTTTTTCGTCAACCAATCCTCCCTGACCGGCGAATCGATTCCGACGGAAAAAACGGCGGCGGCCGAGGGTCGCCCCGCGGAAACCACGCCCGATAACCCCGGCTTCGTTTTTATGGGTACGAGCGTAGTGAGCGGCTTTGCCACGGTTGAGGTCTTGACAACCGGCGCCGCGACCGAATTCGGCAAGGTGGCGAGCGAGCTCAACAAAGCGGATCCGAAGACCGATTTCGAGATCAACATCACCAAGTTCAGCATCTTCGTGATGAAGGTGATCTTTTATATGGTTTCCTTCGTCTTCGTGGTCTATCTGATCAAGAATGCGTCCCATCTGACCCGGTCGGTGATCCTCGAGGCCTTTACTTTCGCCCTGGCGATTACCATCGGCGTTACGCCCGATATGCTGCCGGCGATCATCACCATCTGCCTGAGCCGCGGCTCGCAGCTGATGGCGAAAAAGCAGGTGATCGTTAAACAGCTTTCCTCGATCGAGAATTTCGGCAGTATGGACATCCTCTGCACCGACAAGACCGGCACCCTGACCCAGGACCAGATCGCCCTGGTCAGATACGAGGATTACGCGGGACACGGCTCCAAAAACGTGCTCGAACTCGGACACTTGAGCAGCCACTTCCATTCCGGCGCCAAGAATCCGCTCGACACTGCGGTCAATGACTATCGGGAAATCGACGTTTCGGATTACGAGAAGATCGACGAGATTCCTTATGATTTTTACCGGAAAAGAAGCTCGATGATCGTGGAAAAAGAGGGCGGGCGGCTGCTGATCAGCAAGGGCGCGCCGGAGGAAATCATCAAAATTTGCGATTTTTGCGAACTGGAGGGAAAAAAGAGCGAAATCAAATCAGTGCGGGCGGCAATCGTCAAGCGCTTCGACGATCTTAGCCGCGAGGGTTTTCGCGTCCTGGGCCTTTGCTACAAAGAACTGCCGGCCGACGGAACGAATACTTACGGCAAGGAGGCCGAGTCGGAGATGATTTTTGCCGGTTATCTGGCTTTCCTCGATCCGCCCAAAGAGGGTGTGGCGGAGACGATCAGCCAGCTTAAGGACCTGGGGGTCGAGGTAAAGATCCTGACCGGCGACAACGACCTGTTGGCGCAGAAGATCTGCCGCGATATCGGCATCGAGATCAGCGGCGTGCTTACCGGCCCGGAACTCTCCGGGATGAACGATTTCGATTTGGAGAAAAAAATTATCGAAGCCAACATTTTTGCCCGGGTTACGCCGCTAGAGAAGGAACGGATCATCCTGCTTCTGAAGAAAATCGGCAAGACGGTCGGCTACCTGGGCGACGGCATCAACGACGCGCCGGCGCTCAAGGCGGCCGATGTCGGCATCTCGGTCAACAACGCGGTGGACATCGCCAAGGACACCGCCGACCTGATCCTGATGGAGAAGAGCTTGGAGTCATTGAAAGACGGCGTGGTCGAGGGCAGGAAGACCTTCCATAACACCCTGAAGTACGTGCTGATGGGACTTTCCTCCAACTTCGGCAATATGTTCTCGATGATGGGTGCCGTCACCTTTCTGCCGTTCCTGCCGATGCTGCCGGCGCAGGTGCTGTTCAATAATTTCGTCTATGACGCCTCGCAATTTTCCCTGCCGACCGACGCGGTCGATGAAGATGAACTCATAAAACCCGCTCATTGGGATTTGAAATTCATCCGAAGTTATATGATCGTCTTCGGCTGGATGAGTTCGATTTTTGATTTTTTGACCTTCTTTCTGCTTTTTTACGTCTATCATCTGACCGAACACCAGTTCCAGACCGGTTGGTTCATCGAATCGATCGCCACCCAGATTTTCGTCATCTACATCATCCGCACCAAAAAAATTCCGTTTTTGCAGAGCCGCCCGAGTCGCGCCTTATTTCTCACCACTTTCCTGGCGGTGGTCATCGCCTGGAGCGTTCAATTCACCGCTTTAGGCCCGCTGATGCAGTTTGAACGGCTGCCGTTCACCATCATGGCTATCATCGCCAGTTATGTTTTGATTTATCTCGGCTTGGTCGAGATCGCCAAGCGGATATTTTATCGGTTTCATAATCGAGCCGTTGCCAAACAAAGGATGGAAGCGGCGGCATAGGGTGATCTTATTTTTGCCGTTGAAACGGCACCTGTTAAGCCGGCGCCGTTTTTTGGTGTAACGGAAGCGCGCCCCGGCCGTATATTATTATAAGAACAATTTTATGAGACAAATGATTTATAAAAACCAGATGAATTGCCTCGGTAGCAACGCTACCCCGGTTAATGGCGTCTTCGCCGCAAGCGGCCAAACCCGGCTGGTTTTTATGAATGCGTCGATAAATACTGGAAAAAATCGCGACTAAATCATCTCTTTTCATATAAACCGACTCGGCTTGGCCACTTGGGACCAAGCCGAGTTTTTTTGCTTGTCCCGCACCTTTCGAGAGCGAAGCGCTTCATTGGCGTTCGGGCGTTTAGCATGGAGCCGTAGGCGGGTCTTTGAGGGCATGATCTCTGCGAAAGGTTGCCGGGGTCGGACGTTCTTTAACAATCAATAATCCGATTAATTAACCGGTAAAGCATTGAATTTTATTGCGGTTTAATCCCGCTCCGCTTTGATGGCGCGAGTCAGGCGCGTCAAAGCCCGTTAAATAGATGCTTTATAACACCTTGACCCTGGAAAGGAGAGAAAAATGCAGGAAAGAATTATCCGTCACTACGTCCGGTTCAGCGTGATTTCCGGTCTGGGCGCGAGCTTCACCTTCGGCAGTTACACCCTGTTTCTCCAGTCGCTCGGTCTGTCGCTTTTCGAGATCAATCTGGTGAACGGCATTTTCATGAGCGCGCGGTTTTTGCTCGAGGTGCCGACCGGAGCGCTGGCCGACCTCTACGGCAGGAAACGATCCGTCCTGTGGGGCACCGCCATCTCCGCCAGCGGCTTCCTGCTTTACAGCCGTGCCGGCGGTTTTTGGTCGGCGGTAGCGGCTGAGTTGACGGTCGCGCTCGGCGGCGCCCTGGTCTCGGGCGCTCTGGGGGCGCTGGTCTTCGATTCGCTCAGACACCGCGGTTGGGGCGAGAGTTTCAGGCCGGTCGCCCGGCGCCGCCTGCAGGCCGATCTGCTGGCACGGATCGCCGGCGCCTCCGCCGCGAGCGTACTGGTCGGCAAGGATGATTTGAGCTTTGTCTGGTTGGTCGCCGCCGCGGGCTCGCTCTTGGCCGGATTGTACCTATGGAGAACGATAGCCGAGGACTATTTCGAATTCCGCGAGCAGAAAGGCCTTGGCCGGTTTGTCGGCGGCATCAGGGAGGGAATGGCCGAGGCCGTAAAAAACCGCTCGATCCTGCTGGTCGTCGGTTTCACCGCGGTCTTTAACCTGGCCATCCAAGGGCTGAATATGTACTGGCCGATCGTTTTCCGCGACGATTTCGGCCTTGATAACCATTACATCAACGCCGCCATGGCAGTCATCTCGCTGATGATTTACATCGGCTGCCGGTTGTCGGAACGGGTCGCGCGGTCGGCCAAGAGCGAGCGGCAGGCGCTGATCCTGCCCCAGCTTTTGACCGCGGTCGGGATAATGCTCGCGGCCTCGGACCTGGGTTTTTATCCGGTGATGTTCGGTTTCCTGGCGCACGAGCTTTCCCGCGGCATGTTCGAACCGATCAGGGAGGCCTATCTGCAACATCGGATCGGCGACAGCGGCAAGCGGGCCACCATCCTTTCTTTCCAGGCCATGACCGGCACGCTCGGAATGGCGGCCGGGCTGCTCGGAAGCGGCCTGATCGCCGAGAGCTATTCCATCGGTTATTCGTGGTTTTGTTCAGGGTTGGTGATGCTCGTTGCCGTGATCGTTTTTCTTTTCATGAAGAACGGGGAAGACACTGTCCTAGAATGACCCGTATCGGTGTCTGACACCGAGAGAACCGAGAGCGCGGGCGAAAAGACCAAAAAAGTCGGCTCGTTACAAGAGCCGACTTTTTCATATTCAATCTCGTATTTTTTAAAACTTTTTCCATTTTTCAACATATTGGCCGACTCCGAACTGGTCGAGTTTATTTCCGAGTTTCTTGGTCTCTTTGAGGTAAGACACGACTGAGCTGAATTCGATAAAATAGCGATTGTTGATAACTTTATATTTTACGGTTTTCGCCTGGATCGCCCGCCTGACCGTTTTATTTTTGACGCCGCTTACTTTGGCCGTTTCAGAAACAGATAACCAAAGCGGTTCAGCTTCAACCGGTTCAGTGTGCGCACA
>JAJYMT010000013.1 GCA_021786695.1 bacterium | reverse complement strand
GCACGTTATTGGCCAGCCGGCGGTTGCCGATGCAATATTTTATGCCGTTAATCTCGCCCTCCACGCCATGTCCGGGGATCGCCTTAAAATTTTTTACTTCATCCAGGGCAATATTTTTTTCGTTGGCATAACCGTAAATCGCTTCCGCCAGCGGGTGTTCGGAGAGTTTTTCCAGACCGGCGGCGATGGCGATGATTTCTTCCCGATCTAGACGGGAAAAACTTATTACATCGGTCACTTCCGGCTTGCCCTTGGTCAAGGTTCCGGTCTTATCGAACACCACCGCGTTGATTTTACAGGCCGCTTCAAGCGGTTCGCCGCCCTTTATCAGGACGCCATACTCCGCGCCCTTGCCGGTGCCGACCATCAGAGAGGTCGGCGTGGCGAGCCCCAGGGCGCAGGGGCAGGCGATGACGATCACCGCCGTGAAGGCCATCAAGGCGAAGGTCAGACCGGCGCCCGCGATGAAGTACCAGACCAGAAAGGCGGCGATCGCCAAGCCGATCACGATCGGGACGAACCAGGCGGAGATCTTGTCGGCAAAGCCCTGGATCGGCGCCTTGGAGCCCTGCGCGTCTTCGATCAGGCGGATGATCTGTGCCAGCGTGGTCTCACTGCCGACCCGGGTGGCTTCGAATTCAAAACTGCCGACCTTGTTGACTGAACCGCCGGTCACCAGATCGCCGAATTTTTTTTCTACCGGCAAACTCTCGCCGGTCAGCATCGATTCATCGACAGCCGACGAGCCCTTGGTAATTTTGCCATCCACCGGAATTTTTTCACCGGGCCGGACTATTATGACGTCTCCGCGCACCACTTCTTCAATCGGAACATCAATGGCGTTGTTGCCGCGGATAACGCGGGCGGTTTTAGGCGCAAGTCCCATTAATTTTTTTATCGCGTCGGAGGTTTTGCCCTTAGTTCTGATTTCAAGCCACTTGCCTAAAATCACGAAAGTGATCAGGAAGGCGGCGGTCTCAAAATACAATTCGGGAATTTTGCCTGTCTGGCCGATGACCGAACCGGCCCTCGCCGCGTAGGCGATGAAGTTCACCAAACTATAGATGTAGGCGGTCGAGGTGCCGATGGCGATCAGCGAGTCCATATTGAAGGTCTTCATCTTGAGCGACGACCAGAAACCGCGGTAAAAACCGGAGCCGATAATGAATTGGATCGGGGTGGTGAAAATCAATGAGACAATGCCTATATACGGAGCGAAGGAGATAGCACCGGGCAACCACCTGAAGAAATCAAGAAGCATGAAGTAAAGCATCGGCAAGCTCAAGACGAAGCTGATCCAGAATTTTATGGCGTAGCTTTTTATTTCCATTTCGCGTTTGCGCCGTTCGTAGTCGGCGTCTTTGGCGTCGACCTCTTCGGCTTTGTATCCGGCTTTAGCCACCGCCGCTATCAGCGATTTTATGTCGGTTTGTCCGGCGTCAAATTGAATCGCAGCTTTTTCCGCCGCGAAGTTAACGTTCGCCTGTTTTACTCCGGGAACTTTCTTGAGCGACCGTTCGATTATCTGCGCGCAGGAGGAACAATGCATGCCGTAAAGAGATAAGTTGACGCGCTTTATCGGGACGGATGATGCTTGATCCATATGATTAGTTGTTTATGACTTTGTATTCAGAACCGGCGAGCGCCTGCTCGATTTCCGAAACGCCTACTTCCCGGTCAGCCGTGATTGTGCCTTCGCCTGAAGCCAAGTCGACACTGACTTCGCTTACGCCGGGAATCTCGCCAAGGTCCATCTTTACTAATTTGACGCAGGCCTCGCAATGAAGGCCCTGCAATTTGAATTTATAAGTATTCATAATGATAAATTAAATTAATTATTCTGCCGTGATGGTCCCGCGCGGCACGCCCATAGCGCAGGTGATCTGATAGGCGCCGGCATCCGGCGTGAAATTCATCACGATTTTTTGTCCGGCTTGCAAGTACTGTGGGGTGTTATAAAGTCCGGGAATCATGATGGTACTCATACAGCCGGAGCCGTTTTCTTTCACCTCGATTTCGAATCTCACCGGCTTGCCGGCCTTGACCGTGAAAGTATTTGGCTGGATATCGCCGGCGTAGGTGTAGGAGGCGGTGATCACCTGCTCATCGGTGGCTGAATCGACCGCGGCCGCGGTCGGCACGGCCTGGGGCACGAATTTTCGGCCGCCGCCGCAACCGCCGCAACCGCCGCCCGATCCGCCGCAAGAGGAGCCGGTACGGGCCGGCGAAGGCGTCGGGATATTCGCCTGATCGTTGCCGTTATCAGCGGCGGCGCTTGAGCCGTCCGTGACGTAGAAGGCGCCGGTGTACATACCCATGGAACAGGAGAAGGGGATCGCACCCGTTTCGGTGGGCGTGAATTCAATGATGTTTTTTCCGGCCACCAAATTTTTCCTGATATTAAATTTCTGCATCACGATGCTTGAGGCGCACGAATACGGATCCTTGGCGTCGATCACCCAGCGGACCGGCAGGTTTTTCTGGACAGTAAACTTGTTCGGGCTGTAGCCGCGATAGGTCTCGGTCATTTTTACTATCTGTACGCCGTCGACCAGGGTGACGTTCGGATCTTTCGAGTTCGCGGCCGGGGCGGAACCGGAATCGAAGTTCCAGCCGGCCAGCGCCAGGCCGTTCGACAGATTGAACAACGCAAGCAGGATCACCGTTACGCCCGCAACCTTGAAGAATCGTCTGCCGCCGCCGGCCTTGATCATCGAGGTGATGCCTCCGATCGACAGCAGTCCGGGCGCGGTGCCGAGAGCGAACAAGCCCATAACAAGCGCGCCTTTCGTAAAGCTGCCGGTGGAAACCGCGTAGAGCTGCATCGCCTGGGTGAAGCCGCAAGGAAGGAAGAAGGTGAGCGCTCCCATAATGATGGAATTTTTATGGCTGTACTCTTTTTCATGGCGGCTCAAGCCGAGAACTCTGGCGATGCCCTTCGGCAGGGTGAATTTCCAGGAATTGATGCGGGGAGAGATGTCGGTCAGTTGCAATCCCAGCAGTAACATCACCGCTCCGACCAGCACGGTCAGAAAGCCGGTCAAGGTGGCGGATAATTGAAAGACCGAGCCGGCCGCGCCCAAAGCGCCGCCCAGTATCGCATAGCCGCCGATCCGCCCCGCGTTGAAATACAGATGCGGCCTGAATTTTTGGGCGGGTGTCGCCTCCGGATGTTGCTCGGCGAGCTTGCTGGCCAGCCCGAGCACCAGGCCGCCGACCAGCGCCATGCAAGTGGAAAAACCGGCCACCAGGCCGATCATCAAGACCACGCCGAGTCCGGACGGGCTGGCAGTGATATTCGCGCCGATATTGGTCAGTCCCAGCCACTTGAGCAGATAGTAGACAACCGCCACAAAGAGAAAAGCCCAGCCCAAGTCCTTGTAGTCCTTGCCGTTGCGGCTGAAAAAATGTTTTTTGTCCGCTTCGCCCACGCGGTAACCGGCCGCCTCGATCGCCTTGATCAGATCCGCCTCTTTCGGCCGTTCCTTGTCGTAATAAATCTGCGCCTCGCCGCCGCGGTAGTCCGCCTCCGCCTTTTTCACCCGTTTGATGTGGGCCAGATTTTTTTCCACCAGAATTTCGCAGGATTTGCAATGCATCCCGCTGATCGGCAGAGTCAATTTTTTAAGATGAGTAGTCATAATTCGGATTTTTCTCGCTTGCGCGCGGGCCAAAACCACGCGCCGCAAAAGCAAGATAACTTATTCGATTATTTAACAAGCCCTTGCCCGGAGCCGTCCGGGACAAAGTCCGAATTATACTCTGATGATGGTTGAGTCGATGATCGATTTTTCCGGCGGCGGCCAGAGGTTGGCCGTGAGACGTGAAAAAGTAAAGTTTCGTAATGATGAATGGCGGTTCGAAATAAGCGGCAGCGCCGACAATGCGAGCGGCTTTTCGACGGAGAAGGTGGTTAGGTCGTTGTTGTTGTTCTGTCCGACGCAACAGGGCAAGATGTTGCCGGAAGCGGCGGCGGGAAAAATTTTCACTTTTGCCGCCGGCAGTTCCGGCAACTCGCCGCAGCCGGAATGATTTATAACGGTCGGTTCAGACGCCCTGGCCGCAGCCGGGTAAAAAAGCGCGGCAACGCAAAAATTCGTCAGCGCCGCCGCGAGCGCGAACAGCAGGACGACCGGGATAAAAGTTGTTTTTGCCCGTTTCATTTATTTTCGCGGATTAAATCAATTCGCTTTCTTAAAGACCTCCACCAATTCTTCGATCGCTTTTTTTTCGCCGTTGGTTCTGATCGCGCGCACCACGCAATGGTTCAAGTGGTTTGAAAGCAGCAGGTCCTCGGTCTTTTTTAGCGCGCTTTTTACGGCCGAGGTCTGTTGCAGGACGTCGATGCAGTACTGATCTTCCTGCACCATGGAAATGATTTTTTTCAGGTGCCCTTCGATGATTTTGAGCCGTTTTAATACATTGTCTTTGTGTGTGCTTTTTCCATTGGTCATAATAGTGGCAAATATATTATTCCCCTACCCCAGGGGGAGGGTATAGTTAATATATCATAGGTGGTATTGATAGGTCAAGTTGGAATCACATAGCCGATTTTAGCAGAAAACAAAGAGTTAAAAATTTAAAGTTCAAAGTTAAAAGTTTTTGTGTCGATCCGCGACGAATAAGATAATAAAAAAACTCCGAAATATTCGGAGTTTTTTAGAAGTTAAATTTTTTGTTTAGAGCAAGGGCTTGATCATCGCTTCTATCTGTTCGAGCGGTACGGCGCCCGGGATGGTGGTGCCGTTCAGGAAACTGCCCGGGGTGCCGCGCACGCCGTAGTTCTGGCCCTGTTGCAGATCGGCATTTACGCGGCTGTCATATTTTCCGTCTTTGACGCAGCTTGCGAACTTGCTGACGTTAAGGCCGGTATTTTTAGCCGCGGTCGTTAGGTATTCTTCGTTTAAGCTCGCCTGGTTGGCATATATTTCATCGGTGTATTCCCAGAATTTATTTTGCTCGCCGGCGCATTCCGCCGCGATCGCCGCCTTGCGCGCGTAGGGATGGATGGAGTCGAGCGGGAAATGTTTGAAAACCCAGCGCACCTGAGTCGGGTATTTCGCCATCACCTGTTTCATGGTCGCATGGAAACGAGAACAGAAGGGGCATTGGTAGTCGGAAAACTCTACGATGGTAATTTTGGCATTCTTGTTGCCGCGGATGTGATCGGCGCTGCCGACTTTAACGTCAACTTTGCCGCTGGCGTCCGGCTGGGCCGCCTTGTTGTTCTGGGTCGGGGCATTATTCCCGTTATTGTTATTATCGGCCGCAATTTCGGCATTGTTCGAATCAGCCGCACCGCCCGACAGTTCGCGGCGTACAAATAACCCGCCGAACACCAAAAAACCGGCGAGTGAAACAATCGCCACGCCGCTCACCAGTCCGAGCATGAAACTCGACTTGGAGCGGATGTATTGGTCCATGAACATAATCGTCAGATTAATAATTAATTAGAACTATATCATCTTAACATATCCGGCCGGTCCGGACAATCAACGTTTCAGGTTGCAATTTTCGCAGTATTCGATCCAGGGTTCTTTTTCCAGATTCTCTTCCTTGATCACCGCTCCGCACTCGATACAGCGGCCGAAGGTCTGGTTTTCGATCCGCCCCAGGGCGTCGTTGACGCGTGACAAGGATTCGCGATAAACCTTGAGAAGCGACTCTTCCATCAGGTCTTCGGTCGCATCGTTGGCCAGGTCTTCGGGGCTGGGGTTTTCCATCGTCTCTTCCGGCGCAGTCAGTTTTTCGATCTCGGCCTCCGCTCTGGCTTTTTCCTCTTTCAACGAGACGATCATTTTTTGCATGAACTCTTGGCTATACATTTGTATGATTTAGAGAATAAATCGCTTGCTGTCATTTTAGCAACATTGTTTTTATAAGACAAGCCG
>JAJYMT010000049.1 GCA_021786695.1 bacterium | reverse complement strand
AATTTCCAATTTCCAATTTCCAATTTCCAATTTAAATGCGGTGACATATTAGATCTCGATAAAATTACGCTGGAAAAGTTCGACTTCATCTTTTGCATCGCCGTGTTGCACCATTTGCCCGGGCGTGATTTGCTGCTCCGGGCGCTTGAACAACTGAATAACCGGCTCAAGCCGGGGGGCAAGATGATTCTGACGGTTTGGAATCTGCGGAGACAGCCGAAATTTATCAAACTCATCATAAAATTTTGTCTGCTCAAATCGATCGGCCGCAACAAAATGGACTGGGGGGACATATTATTCGATTGGAAAAGTGGCAGGGTGAGCCGGCGATATTATCACGCCTTCAGCAAAAGAGAGTTGTCAAGGTTGATCCGGCGGGCAGGTCTGGCTATGGACAATTGCCGTTCAGACAAGTATAATCATTATTTAGTGCTAAGCAAAATCAACTGACATGAATATCATCCAGGCAAAAAATTTAACCAAGAGGTTCAACGGTTTTACTGCCGTTGATAATATTTCTTTCGAAGTCGCCGAGGGCGAAATTTTCGCTTTTCTGGGACCGAACGGCGCCGGCAAGTCCACCACCATTAAAATGCTGACGACATTGCTCGCGCCCTCTAGCGGTGAAATGCTGCTCAACGGCCATAATCCAGCAAAGAACGCCAATGAAGTTCGGCGTTCTTTCGGCATCGTCTTCCAGGATCCAAGCTTGGACGATGAACTGACCGCCCGTGAAAATATGGAATTCCACGGCGTGCTTTACGGCGTACCGAAACGGGAGCGAACGGAAAAGATCGCGACGCTGCTCAAGTTTGTGGACCTTGCCGATCGCCAGAATGATCTGGTAAAGAAATTTTCCGGCGGTATGAAGCGGCGGTTGGAGATTGCGCGAGGCCTTTTGCATCACCCCAAAATTTTATTTTTAGATGAGCCGACCCTGGGGCTCGATCCGCAGACCAGGAATTCGATGTGGGCCTATTTGCAAGAAATGAACAAGAACGAGGGCATCACCATTTTCTTCACTACCCACTATATGGAAGAGGCGGAGCGCATAGCGGGTCGGATCGCCATCATCGACCACGGAAAAATCATCGCCATCGGAACGGCCGCGGAACTCAAAGACAGGACTAAGGCCGACACTCTTGAGGGAGCGTTTTTGGCGCTCACCGGCAAAGCGATCAGAGAAGAGGCGGGCAATGCGATGGATCATTTACGTATGATGCGCCGCAGCTGGACCGGGAAAAGAAATTAATATCAATCATATGAAAACTATTTATATCTTGTGGCTTCGCCAGATCAAACGCTACTTACGTTCTAAGTCAAGGATCATCGGCTCGCTCGGCCAGCCGCTCTTATTTTTGCTCGCTTTGGGCTATGGTCTCGGCCCGGTATTTAAGCAAGCCGGACAAGGGAATTATCTGCAGTTCCTGGCGCCCGGCATCATCGGCATGAGCATCATTTTCACCGCCATTTTTTCCGGCATCGAGATCATCTGGGACCGGCAGTTCGGTTTTCTGAAAGAGACACTGGTAGCGCCGGTGTCGCGCCTTAACATAATGATCGGCCGCACCCTGGGCGGCGCCACGGTGGCGACTTTCCAGGGATTGATCGTATTCTTCATCGCGACTTTCGCCGGCTTTCATCCCGTAAATTGGGCGCTGCTGCCGCTGATAATCGTCGTGATGCTGCTCGTCGCCCTGCTCTTCACGGCGCTCGGCACGGCGATCGCTTCTCGCCTGGACGATATGCAGGGTTTCCAGCTGATCATGAATTTTCTGGTGATGCCGCTCTTTTTCCTGTCCGGCGCGCTGTTTCCGCTGTCGGACGCGCCCGGAGCAATTGCCACCATCGCGAAGTTCGATCCGCTTTCCTACGGCGTCGACGCCCTGCGGATACTGATGATCAATGTCGCGCACTTCAACTTGGCGACCGACTTCGCGGTACTGGCCGTTGTCACTTTCCTGTTTCTGGCGGTCGGCAGCTACTTTTTTTCCAAGATAGAGATCTGAGAATTACATACAGCCACTCCCAAATAAAAAATCGAGGTCCGACCTCGATTTTTTTAAGGACCGACAAATTTATTTTAGCCCATCATTAAATTTACTCAGGCCATTACGAAATTCCTCTTGAATGGTTTGCGCCGCAATTTTTTGTTCAATCTCGCCATCCAATTTAGCGGTCTCACCATTTTCAAAATTAACTGTGTCCATAGATATTACATTACCCTCCTTGTCTCTTTCGATACCGAGAACATTGACCTTTCTTGGACTTAAACCAGCTTCTTCGGGGGCGGTTTTCACCAAAGTGTTCATCGGGGTTATCGCATCCAGCGTGCCCTCAGCGGACCTTTTATTATAGCTGTTTTTTAATCCACCCGGCTGATTGTCGTTGACGATTTTTTCCGGTAATCCATCCGGGCGACCGTTACCATCGGTGCTCGGACCATTTGCCGCCCCGTCATAATAAAAAGTTAATTTTTCCCCGTCTCTTTGTTCGAAAATCGCTCCGTTCGGCAAGCCCTTCTTGTCAAGGAACACCGTGAATTGACCGGCTTCGGTTTTAAGGCGCCTTGAATCAATACCATTTATTTTTCCTGGCTGGCCTTTTTCTTTGACGATTGTAATGATGTTTTTTTCAAGCTCTTGGCTGCGCGAGATCAACTCCGCCATACTTGCTCCCGGCTTTTCTTTGGTTTTTTCACCGCCTTGCGCAGCCGCTGGCAGCCCCGCCTCCGCAATTCCTAGGAACGCTAAAATAGCCGCGGCAGATCTAAGTATTTTCGACGGTCTTTTTTCTTTGGGGTTTTGCTTTGCTTTGTCCTGATTTTCGGCGGCGGACGGCAATTTTTCAGGAGAGTTATTCATGGTTTTGGCTTGAAATAGTAATTATGATATTATATTAGCATAAATAATAATTTGATTAAAGTGAAATCAATAGACAGAAAAACACCTCCGCCGTTGCCGGGGCAAAAAATGCTTAGAGAAAGGCCGTCAGTTGAGGTGCCCAAAAAATCAACCCAAAGAGAAGTATCTCGTGATTTAATGGCGGAAGAGAGGGGCCGGTTGGCACAAGAAATAATCAGTCAAAGGAAAGAAAATAAAGCAAAGTTGGCCGAAGTTTCCTTGCGCCTTGCCCTGCTCCAAGAAAATTTAATATCGGCAAAAGGTAATATCGAAAGTTACGCAGCCAGGATTGATGAACTTAGTCAATTACGAACCGAGCAGGCGAATTCACTTGCCGGCAGAATCAAGAATATTATCAGCCGTTTGGGTGTAGAATTTTCTGCTGACAAGAAGCTGGCCGATGAAATTATTACAACAGAAGAAGCAATCAATGATGCCTATCAACAGGCATTAAGCATGGAAACAGAAATTAATAATATCAACAGCTTAATTGATAGCGATGAGACAATTGTGAAGCTACGCTCGAAGTTGGATGAGCATTATAAAAGCGCCGACGGATTAGCAGAAGAAAATTATGAAAGAAAACAAAAAACAGTTGAACAAACTATACTGCGCAACAAGGTTTTTTTTGTTCATACAATACTTGAAGACGAAAAATTACGCCATAATGAAAATTCCAATGTTTCTCAATCAACGAATTTTAAAGATGACCTGGATATACTTTTATCTTTGGAGCCATCAATTTCCGCCTCATCAGTAAATCCTGGGAAAGACGAAGATGGCAAAAAAAGCGGGCTGTGGAGCCATTCGGGAGGAGTCATTTTGGGGGGAGGAAGAATCAGTGGAGCAAGTTTCATCGACGCCGGCACCGTTTCTGAAGGTATAAAGAAGCGAAAAATGCACGGAATTAAAAAATTGCAAAAAACCGAAGAAGTTGATGAAATTGCTAAATATAGGAGGGGAAAAGGAGATGGCGGGTATAATGAATTTGTTATAGATGATCCCGAGGTTTTTGGATATTTTGTGATGGCTCATCGCAATGAGTCGGGAATTTTTTTCATAAGCGAGTTAGCAGCGGGGGGCAAGGAATACGATGTTAATGGTAAAGTTAAAAATGTTAAGGAAAAAATGGCTCAAACGGCAGCATATGGAATCCCGTTTTATGTGATGACGCAAGAAAGGGAAATATATAAATGTGAAGGCGTTAATCCAAATGGCACATTTTGGGTTGATGGAATCAAGGGTCAGCTTTCCCCTGAAGCTGTAGCCGCGGGTCGAGCTGGATTGCAAGCAGATGAGAGAAAAGCTATCGGCGCAGATGTGGTTTCTCGCCATCTGTTTCCCGACGCGAGCCATCATCTGGAGGCAAAAAAAATTATAGCAGTATTATCAGGCGAGGAAGGCGTAGATCAGATAAAATTATCGCGAGAGGAGTGTCTTGAGCACCTAAGAGGAGACAAGGATAAATTTTTAACAAGATTGACCTCTCTGCCAAAGGAATTTATTACCGATAAAGCTTTTTTATTGGAAGCGATAAAGATTAATCCGCTTACCACTTTTAAGGCAATCAGCAGATATTTGAGCCGGGAATTAACCATCAATCCTGAAATTATAAAAGCGGTTTATGACAATATTCCTAAGGGCGAACAAGGCAGATTTGTTATCGCGGATCTGCCTTCGGAGGCCGTAAATAAAGAATTAGCACTTTTAGCAATTGATAACCATGATATCGGAATACAAGAGTGTTTAAGTGAAGAGCTTTTTAATAATTCGGAAATAAAGAGCAGATTAATAAAAATGTTAATTAATAATTTTTATATCTCGTCCATCGATAATTATGATGGAGAATATAGGCAATTGCCACTGGTAGGGTATATTACTGCGGATAGAAAAATAACCGAATATCCGTTAGCCAAAGATAAGGAATTTATGCAAGGGTTGAAAGAAAAGTTTCAAGATAAATATATTATTGAATCTGATGAGCGTTATGCAAATCAATTGTTAGTAAAAAAAGCACAGCAAGCAGCTTAGGATAATCGGTAAATATTAATTTTTTCTTTTTATATGGACTTGATTTATCAGCCATATTATGATAATCTCAAAGAAACTTCCGTTGGGGAGTTTTTTGTATCAAATTTGAAAAATGACCGCCCTCGTAGTGAAATGGACCCGCCCGACTGCCTTTCGGCAGAAAGGCGGGCGCGGTATCACGCGACGTGAAGTTTATCCCGCTACTATTTTGCTTCCGTAGTGAAATGGATATCACGCGACGCTTCGGACGTCGTATCGTGGGTTCGAATCCTGCCGGAAGCACAGGCTGCCTATCAAGGGCGGGAGACCAAGAATTTTGGGTTCGAATCCCCGCCTCGCGTCAACGAGCAACGCGAGTCGAGGCGGGCTGACGGGGGCACAGGTCGGCGGCGTAGCTCAGCGGTTAGAGCGAAGCACTCATAACGCTTAGGTCGGTGGTTCAATTCCACCCGCCGCCACTGAATTTGTGCGGGGCAAGTAACACTAAGGTCGAGCCCGCTACGAATTATCAATTTAATATTCGTAATTGATAATTGTTAATTGAATATGCGCCTATAGCTCAGTTGGTAGAGCAGCTCGCTCTTAACGAGACGGTCGTGGGTTCGAATCCCTCTGGGCGCACAAAAAAAGACCCGGCAAAATGCCGGGTCTTTTTTTGTGCGTCTACGGGGGCGAGATCCCCGATGTGTCGGCGTGGGGCTTCCCCGCCTGCAAGCGCCTTGAGCGCTAGCGATTGGCGGGCAGGCGCCCCGGTGAGAATCCCCGCCCGAAACGCCTCCGGCGTTAGCCGGGGCGGGCGGGCCTCTGGGCGCACCGATAAAAAAATCACCCTGACGGGTGATTTTTTATTTGAATTACTCTATTTTTATTTTCCCTTTAAGGCGTCTTTCAGGGTCTTGCCGGTTTTGAATTTGGCGACGGTGACGGCCGGGATTTGGATGCGCTCGGTCGGCTTCTGCGGGTTGACGCCGCCGCGGGCGTGGCGGGACTTGGCCATAA
>JAJYMT010000012.1 GCA_021786695.1 bacterium | reverse complement strand
CTTCAGGCCATCAAAAGCGTAAAGAATAAAAGCGTCAACGATGTTTCGCTTTGGACCTTCGCGTCAATTATGACCATTGGTGGTCTCTGGCTTTTTTACGGCATCACGATCAACAACTTACCGTTGATCATCGGGAACAGCATCAAGCTTTTTTCGTCGTTGACGGTCGTCATCATCTGGCTAAAATTTCGGAAAAGGAATTAGCGGCCCCCTTCTTTTGCCCCGGCTTAACCCTGAATGGGCTAGGTCGGACATAGCGCTCAACCCAAACGATGCTCCTAAATGGGGCGAGGAGGAAAGATGAACGGTAAATTGTCAGGAACGGCGGCGGTAATCAGGAGCTACAACAACCCCAACATTACCAAGTCGGTCAAGAAAATGCTCGATTTCGGAGTAGGCAAGGCACTCGTGGTGGTCAACGGCCCGCCCGACAAAAGCACAACGCGTGGTTACCTTTCGGAGGTGAAGGACTCCCGGCTGAGCGTCCTGGAAATGGCGGAGGGCTACAGCTGGGCGAACGCGCTCAATCTTTCCCTCTTTTCGGTGAATATGCACAACACCGCCGCAAGGGCGAAAGGCAAACACGAGCTGCGTTTCGTCTTGAACGCCTCCGTGGAAGCGCTCTTTGAGAAAGAGCACCTTGAACGGATGCTTGATGAAGCTACTGACGATCCGCGGGTCTTGACCGTCGGTACCAGTTTCAAAGGACGCCAGGAGGGAAACTGGACCGACCTGGGCCGCTCGTATCGGCATCCCCGCAACACCGGGATGCTGATCCGCATCGAAGCGCTCGGTCAGCTGCTACCCGGCTTCAACCCCTGGTGCGACGGCATCGGCGGGATGGAGGACATCGAATTCGTCCTCCGGATGCTCGCCTTGAGCGGCTTGGAATACCGGATGCTTGATCTCCAGGTGCCGCTGGTGGTGGGTAAGCACTATCACCAGCCGACCAAAGAGGCGCGGGAGCAGGAAGCGATGGACAAAATCATCGCCTTCTGGAGAGGGCTTTTCCCCGTCGCCTCCCCCGAACGGTTCCGGATCGAAGTTGCCATCGGCCAGATGGGGCTGGAAGCCACTCCGAGCGGGCTCAATATTCCGCTCGCGGTCGGCACCAAAGTCACTTGGACCAATGAAGCGCTCGAAAGAGTCCTTCATAGCCGAGACCTTTACGACCGCGCACTGGTGATCAAAGGATCGAAGCTTGTCCTGACCAAAAACTTCATCCCCGGCGACCAAGATGTAGAGGTCAACAACGGAAACGGCAACTTTCCCGCCAACCCGGGATCTTTACGGCCGATAAACGAATAGGCCGCCAAAACCAACCCGCACACGCTGCCACAGATGTGCGGGTTTTCTTTTTATTTAAACTGATGTTAAAATAAAAATGCTACTATATATGAAAAAAATCCTTTATCTGATCACCCAGTCCGAACTCGGCGGCGCCCAGCGATATGTTTTTGACCTGGCTAAAGGGCTCAAAAACGAGTACGAAATAGCGGTCGCTTTCGGCGAACCCCATGAAAAAGGCGGACTGGCGAAAATGCTTGATGCGGCCGGTATCAAATATTACACCCTCCCCCGCTTGAAGCGCGCCATTTCGCCGCTTAATGACGTCCGGGCAATTTTTGAAATTAAAAAATTAATTAAAACTTTACAACCCGGCGTCATCCACTTGAACAGCAGTAAAATTTCCATCCTCGGCTCCCTTGCATCTATTTTATTCAAAATTCAAAATTCAAAATTCAAAATTAATGTCGTCTACACCGTCCACGGCTGGGTCTTTAACGAACCGCTTGCGGGGTGGAAAAAGAAATTTTATTTTTACGCCGAAAAATTGACCGCGCGCTACAAGGATAAAATAATTTGCATCGATACACTGGATTATGGGATTGCCAAAGATGAACTAAAAATTCCGGAAAAAAAATTAGCGCTCATCCATCACGGCCTTAATCTTTCGGAAACAAATTTCCTGCCGCGCGAACAAGCCCGAAATTCTATCGGAGCGAAGCTCCGACAGAATTTGACGGAAAACACAATTTTGATCGGCTCGATCGGCAATCTCTATGCCACTAAGGGGTATGAATATCTGATCGGGGCGCTGGAATCGTTAAAGATGCCGTTCCAAGCGGTGATCATCGGCGAGGGCCCGGAAAAAAATAAGTTAAAAATTCAAAGTGACAGTGTCAACTGTCATCCCCGCGAAAGCGGGGATCCAGAAATTAATTCTGAATTAAAAGTTAACGATAAATTAATTTTCGCCGGACGGATCGACAATGCGGCGGAACTCTTGCCCGCCTTCGATATTTACGTCTGTTCTTCGGTCAAGGAGGGTTTTCCCTATTCGATCCTGGAGGCGATGGCCGCCGGACTGCCGATCATTGCGACCGAGGTCGGCGGCATCCCGGATATGATCACCGATCAGGAAAACGGCCTGCTTTGCGAAGCGAAAAATTCAAATCAACTGGCGGGAAAAATCACTTCGCTCGCGAGCGACCCCGTCTTGAGACAAAAAATCGCCGAACGGGCCAAACAGGATCTCGTTAAGCGATTTTCATTTCCAAAAATGATCTCCGACACCAAATCGGCGTACGAACTTACGGCCAGGATGTGAGCCAGGGGCTGAAATTGATGTTAAAAGTTACTTGATTGCCAAGACCGCTGACATTGTCGGAAAAATGATATGGGCCGCTCCGGTCGCCCCACCAATTATTTACGGCTTCGATGTTACTGGGTCCGCTGCTAAGGACACCGCTGCCATTGCCGAAAATCGCCGAATCGCTGATTGATACTTGGCTTGAGCCCTCGACCGAGATGCCGGTGTCGCTGCAGCTGATCTCACTGTGGGTAATCACGGCCTGCGCGTCTCTGACGTTGATCGCCGAATACGAGAGAATCATCACCATCGCCAGACGGAAATCATTCCTTTCGCTTTTCGGCTTCGCCAATGCCAGCCAGCCGTTGCGTCCGACATTGCTGACTTTTGCATAATCAAAAAATAGCTTGCCTCCGTTCAGCACCGATATGCCGGTCCAATAACCCGCGTATGCCGGTCGAGCGAAGTATGGAGTGAAGGTGTTGTCATAATACGAGGCGAAAACGATATTTTTTTCCGCTGTGCCGATCGCGGAGAGTTCGCCGTATACTAAGAGAGAGGCATTGGCGTCAAATTTCAGGATCGCGCCCGGCTCGATCGTAAGTTGTGAGCCGGCCGGTACGATATAGGTCTGGTTTATCGGCACGCAGTAGGGATCGCGTCCGCCGGCAAGGGTCGAGGTGGCGATCTGGTTAAATTCGTCGATCGGGATAGAACGACAGGCCGGCAACGGATCGTTCGGTTCGGAACGCGACCGATAATTTTGCGGCTCCGGAGTGGCGCGCAGCACGAAATCCGCTGAATTATCATTGCTGTCGTAACCGTTACCCGAATAGTAGTGTTCGCCGCCGATCGCCATCGTGGTGGCGGTGGAGGTGGAAAGGGCTTTTCGTTCAAGCGACTGGCCGGCGGCCGGGGCGGGGGCGGGGGCGGTCTCGGGCGAAAGGTTCGCGCCAACGCCATAAGCCAGGCGGTCGACCACCGCGCTGCCCGCGGTCGTGGTCGGGGTCAACAGGGTCTGGTTCGATACCAGGAAGATAGTGCCGCCCTCGGCAGACATAGTGAATGAACCATGGCTGATATTAGCCGGAACCGATCCGGCATACTGATTGTGGGCGATCAAAAGATATGAGTTTGCCTTGATGCTCCAGCCGCCGCCGAGATTTTTCTTGCTGAACCCCGCCGCCTCGCCGCCGCGGTACTGGATAGAATAATTGCCGAGATCAATATCCGAGCCGGTCGGGTTGTAGAGTTCGATGAATTCATCGTTGGCGGTCGCGCCCGCGATCTGCACCTCGCTGATGACCGGGTGGGGAGAGGGCGGAGGCGAGGCGATCTTTGTCCGTGCTTCCGCCCACTCGCCGAGGTTGCCGGCATTGTCCGCGGCCCGGACGCGGATAACGATCAGGTCGTCGGGACGGGCCGACTGGGCGAAGACCGATGAGGTGGCGCTGGTGCTTGCGAGCCAGGATTGCCACTCTCCGCCATTGAGGCGATATTCCGTCTCGAAGTAAGCCAGGCCGGAGACCGTGCCGCTTGCCGCGTCAGTTCCCTGCCAACCGACTTCGAACCCCGTGTTATTGTATTCAGCAACCAGAGCGTTGATGCTTGAGGTCGGCGCGGTGACATCGGGTGTCGAAGTCGAAATAATTATTATTGTTTCCTCCGCTTGAGAAGATGGTTCAAGCAATGATTCGACCGGCCCGGCAGTGAACATCCAGGACGGAAACGGTTTTAACGGATTGGTCGGAATTACGATTACGGTTTCCGGGCCGGTCGGTAACGGCAGCGGATTGGTCGTAATGATGGTTTTTGCCTGCGCCGGCTTGGGCGACAGCGGGTTGCCGTTGGCGATCGGTTTTACTATCGTTTTGATTACTTTCTGGCCAAGCACCGAAGTTTGATTAATTGTCTCGGCCAAGGCGTACCCGGTCTGATCGGCGGAATTGACCGCGAATTTCGTTGTCTCGACTACCGGTTTGCCGATCAATTCTTGTAAAGCCAACTTTGTTTCCTCGTAAAATGCGATTGATCCGTAAAGCGGGGACCGGAGCTGTTGCCACCAGCTGACTTGCGGCGCCTCTTTAATCAAATTCTGCTCCTTGACGGCTTTTTCCGCTTCGTCCTTGAATAATTTTACCAAACCGGCGCCGTTCAGCACCGCCGCTTCAGAGAGGCGAGAGAAGTAAGTGGAGAGGATGGTGTTATTTTTTGTTTTATCAGTTAGAGTATAAACTTTTTCGTATATTTTTTTATCATCATTCCAGACCCCATAAATTTTTACTAAAGGAAATTCGCTTCCATTAATATCCCCACCATAACCATACTTATCATCTTGCCGCAAAATTTTCGGATTGGCATACTTGGGCGAATTTATCGTATGCTCGCTGAAAAAATATTTATTGCTATAATCGGCTAAATTTTTAAAATAATCGTCAGCCGAACCCAAGGCCGCCGGCTGTCTTCCGGCATTTTTTAAATTTTGGCTGATGTTCAAGCTCTGCCTGGTAAAATTCATACTGTAATCCTCATAGGGGCTGCCGCCGTCAGCGGACAGAAACGAGCCCTCGTGGGCGTGGGTGTCGTTGCGCGTATGGTCCGGCACGGCTTTATCCTCGAGCAGATGCAGTACGTGTCCCAGGATTTGATATGCTTCTTTTTTGTTGCCCGCGGCGTACTGGCGGATGCCGTTTTCCCAGGTATTGTTGCCGCCGTAGCTGGCGTAACGGGCCTGCAACTCCTCGTTATGCAGCCAATCAAGCGAGGAAACGACCGCGGCGTTCGGATTGAAAACGATTTTGGTTAAAAAACGCAAAGTCGCGGGCGAAACGTTGCCCAAATTTTCCGCCAGCCAGCCCTCGCCGGTTGTCGGATCGTAGAAATGGTTGATCCAGCGGGGCGGCAAATCCTCGTCGATCGAACCCTGGACAATCCATTCTTTTTCTTGAGTATTTAATTCGTCGCCAAAAGATAGATTGTAAAAATCCACTATTTCGTCAGTCAATCCCGGGTGGGTGGTGTTGGTGTCGTAGCTCCTGCCAATTTTTGATAATGCTAATATGCCCGTGATGAAAAAGACGGCCGACCAAATAACGAAATATTTATTTTTCATATTTATATTTCTTTAATTTTCCAAACTTTTGGATATTTCACAAACTGAAATAATACCGCATCACCTGACACAAAATTATTTTTCCCTTCCCATAAAGGTTCTTCGTTTTTTAGTTTTTCATTTTCTTCTTTTACTGGTTTTAATAGCGTTTCTAGTTTATTTGCCGCTCTGGCCCCAATTAACTTCCTCTTCCACTCCCCCTGCTTACTCAAAACAAAATACTTGCTCGCCAGATCAAAATCCCCCTTCTCCACGGCCGCGACAAACAACTGCAAGGTCTCCTGCGGCGTCTTGCCACCGTAAGTGTCTTCCAGATACGGCCGGTTGGTCTCTTCCTGGATCTGCTTTATGTCTTTTGCAAATTTCCATTCGCCGAACCAGGAGAGGCCGTACCAGAGCGCGGCTAATAAAATAATAACTCCAACGACCACGATTCCCGCGAACTTCAAAATTTTTTTGATCCTTGCCATAATTATATTA
>JAJYMT010000063.1 GCA_021786695.1 bacterium | reverse complement strand
TTCTTGTCAATCGGCGCCTGACTTTGACACGGCAGGCGGTTTTAGGATAAAATAACCTAACCAAGTTGAGTTAAGAGAACTTTATTTTTTTGTTTAATTTATGTTAATTGCGTTACGCGTTATGAGTTATGCGTTTCGCGATGCCTATGCGTCAATCACAACTTTTCACCAAGGTCAGCCGGGAACTGCCGAAAGATGAGACCTCTTTGAACGCGCAAATCCTGATCCGCGCCGGCTTCATCGACAAGCTGGCCGCCGGCATCTATACTTATCTGCCGCTCGGCTTGCGGGTACTCAATAAGATCTCAAATATCATCCGCGAGGAAATGGAGGCGATCGGCGGGGTGGAACTCTTAATGCCGGGCCTGACGCCGAAAGACGTCTGGGAGACGACCGGCCGCTGGGCGACTTTTGACGCGCTGTTCCGGCTCCAAAGCGCGGACGAGCGCGAGTACGCCCTTGGCGCCACCCACGAAGAGGTGGTGACGCCGCTCGCCAAGAAGCATACCTTTTCCTACAAAGAATTGCCGTTCGCGGTCTATCAGATCCAGACCAAATTCAGGAATGAACTGCGGGCCAAGGCCGGCCTGATCCGCGGCCGCGAGTTTCTGATGAAAGACCTCTATTCCTTCCATGCGGACGAAGACGATCTGAACCGCTATTACAAGATCGCGCAGAAGGCCTATTTCCGCGTGTTCGAGCGCGTTGGCTTGCTCGACCGGACCTATCTGACCTTCGCCTCGGGCGGCGCCTTTTCCAAATACTCCCACGAATTCCAGACCGTGACCGAGGCCGGCGAGGACCTGATCTACATCTGCGACGATTGCCAGCTGGCGATCAATTCCGAGATCATCGCCGATCAGCCGAGCTGTCCCAGTTGCGAGAAGACCGAATTGCGCCAGGCCAAGGCGGTCGAAGTCGGCAATATCTTCAAGTTGCGCAGCCGTTTTTCGGACGCCTTCGATTTCCGCTATGCGGATGAGCAGGGCGAGAAAAAAATCGTAGAGATGGGCTGCTACGGCATGGGCCCCAGCCGGATCATGGGCACGGCGGTGGAGGTCCATCACGACGAGCGGGGCATCGTTTGGCCCGCATCGATCGCGCCGTTCCGGGTTCATCTCCTGGCCCTGGCGCAGAAGGAAAACGACAAAGCCGTCCTGGCCGCGAATCAATTGTACGTGGAGCTGGTCAATGCCGGCATCGAAACGCTTTATGACGATCGTCTCGAGACGAGAGCGGGCGAGAAGTTCGCCGAGGCGGACCTGATCGGCTGTCCGATCCGGCTGGTGGTGAGCGATAAGACCCTGAAAGAAAAGAGCGTGGAGATGAAGAAGCGCGGCGAGGCGGCGGCCGAACTGGTAAGGATGGATAAGATTATCGGCACGCTGAAGAGTTTGAATCAATAAACATCGCGAATTAACTGCAGACATTATGGCCGAGGGTCTGACGATCAGACAATTGACCGAGGAGGTGATGCGGCTGGCGGCCGAAAAGGGCTTCGGCGTGAAGCCGGAAGAGGTGAGCGTGCCGGAAAAAATCGCCTTGATCCATAGTGAGGTAAGCGAGGCGCTAAGAGCGTTCCGCTACAAGAACCTGGACGGCAAAAAAGGCTTCGCCGAAGAATTGGCGGACATCGTCATCCGGGTAGCCCATCTGGCAGGCATTTATGGAATAAACCTGGAACAGGAAATCATCAAGAAGGGAGAATATAATAAAAATCGCGTCTGGGATTGGGATAAAATCAACGAAACGCATCAATAATAACTACGGATGGTGTTCAACAAATTTTTCGGCAAATTTTCAAAAGATCTTGGCATCGACCTCGGTACCAAAAATACGCTGGTCTATGTCCAGGACAAAGGTATCGTGATCAATGAGCCGACGGTGGTCGCGGTCAACACCCGTACCGACGAGATTTTGGCCGTGGGCGACGAGGCGCGCAAGATGATCGGCAAGACGCCGTCATACATCCAGGCGGTGCGGCCGCTGGTCGACGGAGTGATTTCCGATTTCGAAGTGGCGGAAAAGATGCTCAAATACTTCATCAACAAGGCGCACGAGGGATCGATGATCTTCGCGCCGCGCCCGCGGGTGGTGATCGGCATCCCGCTCGATGTCACCGAGGTGGAGCGCAAAGCGGTCGAGGACGCGGCCAAGTCCGCGGGCGCGAGGCAGGTTTTCCTGGTGGAGGAATCGATGGCCTCGGCGATCGGCGCCGGCCTGCCGGTGACCGAGCCGACCGCCACCATGGTGGTCGATATCGGCGGCGGCACCACCGAGATTGCGGTGATTTCATTGGGCGGCGTAGTCACCTTTAAGGCCCTGCGGCTGGCCGGCAATGAATTCGACGCCAACATCGTCCAATACGTGCGCGAGGAATTCAACATCCTGATCGGCGAGCAGATGGCCGAATCGATCAAGATCCGCATCGGCTCGGCCAGCCAGCTGAAAGAGTCAATGGAGATGGAGGTGCGCGGCCGCGACCTGGTGAACGGCCTGCCGCGTTCGATCACCGTGACCGACGCGCAGATCCGCGAGGCGATCTCGCGCACCATCCGCCAGATAATCGAAAACATCAAAATCACCCTCGAATCGACGCCGCCGGAATTGGTGGCCGATATCTACGAGCATGGCATAGTACTCACCGGCGGCGGCGCGCTCTTGCGGGGCCTGGACAAGGAAATCGCCCAGGAAACGAAGATTCCGGTGCGGGTAGCCGACGATCCGCTGATCGCCCTGGTGCGCGGCACCGGCATCCTGCTGGCCAAGCCGGACCTCCTGGCCAAAGTCGTCTCCCCCAATACCGAAGAAATATAAAATCAAAAAATAGACGAAAAATTATGGGTTCCTGCTCGGGCGGGACGAGTAATTATTTTTTGGATATGAAAAATTTCAGCTTGAGGAACATCAGTTTGTTTTTCGCCGGAATAACCGCGATTATCTTTCTGCACTATTTGCGCGTCCTGTCGCCGGCCGAAAGTTTGGCGCAGCGGGCGCTCAATCCTTTCTTTTCGGTTTTTTATTCCGCCGGCGGCAAGCTGCGCGCGATTTATGACCGCCAGGCGGCGGAACGTGATTTACTGGCTGAAAACAGCGACCTGAAAAAACAGCTGGCGGAACAGACGATCGAGATCGCCAAATTCAAGACCATCGAAGACGAAAACAAGCTGTTGCGCGAGCAGCTGAACTTTTTCAAGGCCGGCGAGCGGAAATATCTTATGGTCAACGTCAGTTCGCTCGTAAGCGCCGGCGGCGCCAACCAGAGTTTCGTGGTCGACCGCGGTTCGGCCGACGGCCTGTTCGCGGGACTGCCGGTAGTGGCGGGCAACGGCATGGTAGTGGGCAAAATCGTCGAGACCAAAGAGCATCTGTCCGAGGCCTGCCTGATCAGTTCCAGCCGCTGCCAGTTCGCGGCCGCGATCGCCAACCAGAACCGCACCATCGGCCTGGCTAAGGGCGATCTGGGGCTTACGGTCAAGATGGATTTTATCCCGCAGACCGAGGAAATCAAGGCCGGCGACCTGGTCGTCACCTCCGGCCTGGAAAAGAACGTGCCGCGCGGGCTGGTTCTGGGGAAAGTCACCGCCGTGAACAGATCGAATAAAGAATTATGGCAGACGGCGGTCCTGGAGCCGTTCATCGACCTGAACGATCTAATTTTCGCCGCGGTGCTCGTGCCCTAACATATGGAGAAGAACAACTACAAAAAAATCATCTTCAATCTTTTGGCCATAATGTTCCTGGTTTTCTGCCAGGTCGGTTTTTTGAGCGCCCTACCGCTCGGTTTGAGCGACTTGAATCTGGCGCTGGTAAGTATTATTTTCATTCTGGCCATGACTGACCAGAAAAACGCGCTGAGCTTTTCCTTGGGTGTCGGACTGCTGATGGATATCTTCAGCTTCCAGCCGTTCGGCGTCCACCTGCTGTCGTTCGCCGCGACCGTAACGGTGCTGCAGCTGCTTCTGTCGCGATATTTCACCAACCGTTCATTCTATACTTTCCTGGCGCTCGCTTTTTCCGCTACGGTAGTTTATCAGGCGGCGATAATGGCGAGCCAGCGTTTTTTTTCATTCGTGTCTCCGGTCGAAATAGCGGGCTTGGACCGGCAGTTGCTCGCCGGCTTCGGCCGGGCGCTTGTTTTCAACCTGCTTTTTTCGGCGGTACTGTTTTATGCCTTGAATTTTTTCACCAACCGTTTCAAAACGGTTTTTTTATCCAAGAGCCATGCGGGCACTTAGAATAAAATCGAGTGGGGAAAAGCGGCCGGCCGATCCCTTCGTGATCCAGAGTGAGGGCGAGATGAAATTGGAAAAATTTTCTTACCGGCTGGCTTGGACCGAGGAGTCATTTTCGCACGGCGGCATGGCGCGCGACACCATCGGCCGTTCTTTTAATTTCGGACGGCTGCGCTGGCTGTTCGCCGGCTTTGCGATCGCGGTTTTTGCCCTGCTCGGAAGGGTCGCTTGGCTGCAACTTTATCACGGCTCTTATTATTACCAGCTGGCGGAGGGAAATCGCATCAGGAATGAGCGGGTGCAGGCCAAGCGGGGAATCATCTATGATCGGGACGGCCGGGCGCTGGTGATCAACAAACCGGATTTTTTGTTATACTTCGTGCCGGCCGACCTGCCGAAAGACCTGGGAGCGAGAGAGAAGATAATCGAACGGGTGAGCGAGATCCTGTCCGGCAGTTCCACCGGGCCGATTATCGCCGGCGCCGAATCCAAGCGCGCGCTCAGCAAGACAGAGGTGGAGAAAATTTTAACGGCGTCGCTTGATCGGGTGCCGCGCGGTTCGCTCGATTCATACCAGCCGCTCTCGATCGCCGACAAACTGCAATACGAAAAAGCGATGCTTTTGTCCCTGGAATCGGCAAATTGGCCGGGCGTGGTGCTCTCGAGCCGCTCGGGCCGCGAATACCGCCTGCCGTCGCTTTCCGCCTCGCACCTCTTGGGCTATACCGGAAAAATCAGCGAGGAAGAGCTCGAGCGGGCCGGCGCCGAATATCAACTGATCGATTATGTCGGCAAGACCGGCCTGGAATATTTTTGGGAAAGCGAACTCAAGGGTGTTTCCGGCCGCAAACAGATTGAAGTCGACGCCCTGGGACGGGAGAAGAAAATTTTGAACTCGCGGCCGGCGGTCGACGGACGGAGCTTGCAATTGGCCCTGGACGGCGAGGCGCAAAAGAAACTGGAAGAACTGCTGTCCGCCGCGCTCGGCCGCGCGCGGCTAAAGCGCGGTTCGGCGATCATCCTCGATCCGCGAAACGGCGAGGTGCTGGCGATGGTTAGTTTGCCGGCCTATGACGATAATTTATTCGCCCGCGGCATCACCGGCGACGAATATGCCGCCTTGACCGAGAATCCCGACCGTCCGCTCTTCAATCGCGCGGTCGCGGGCGAATTTCCATCCGGCTCGACCATCAAACCGGTGATGGCGGCCGCGGCGCTTGAGGAAGGCATAATCGATGAGCATACTTTGGTGGTTTCCACCGGCGGCCTGCGCGTCGGGCAGTGGTTTTTTCCCGATTGGCGCGCCGGCGGTCACGGTACGGTCGACGTGAAGACCGCGCTCGCCCAGTCGGTCAATACTTTTTTCTATTATATCGGCGGCGGCTATCAGGGTTTCAAAGGGCTCGGGGTCGACCGCATCGTGCGCTATGAAAAGCTGTTCGGACTGTCGGAGCAGACCGGCATCGATCTGCCGGGCGAGGCGAGCGGTTTTTTGCCGTCGAAAGAATGGAAAGAAAAGACCAAAGGCGAAAAGTGGTACATCGGCGACACCTATCATCTTTCCATCGGCCAGGGCGACTTGACCGTCACACCCCTGCAGGTGGCCGTCTACACCTCGGTCTTCGCCAACGGCGGGACGCTTTTTCGCCCGCATCTGGTCAGGGCGTTTTTGGCGAACGAGGAAAAAGCCGTGAGCATGGTGGAAGCGGCGCCGGTAAGATCGGATTTCATCAAGAAAGCCAATATAGAGATCGTGCGCCAGGGCATGCGGCAGACGGTAGTGTCCGGCAGCGCCCGTTCGCTCTCGACCGTGCCGGTGCCGGTAGCCGGCAAGACCGGTACTGCCCAGTGGTCCAGCAAAGCCGCCCCTCACGCCTGGTTCACCGGTTTCGCCCCCTTCGACGATCCGCGGATCGTGATCACTATCCTGGTGGAGGAGGGCAAAGAGGGCTCGACCATCGCCGTGCCGATCGCCCGTGAATTCTTAACCTGGTACTTTGAGAGGGCTGGTACTAAAAAATAGATTTCTTCGGGTTATTTGATATTT
>JAJYMT010000056.1 GCA_021786695.1 bacterium | reverse complement strand
GGTTAAGGTGGTTTTTTCACCGGATATTACGGGACCGAAAGTCGTTACCGCGATTGATAAAATCAAGGCCGACGAGGTGTTATTTTTAGAGAATTTGCGCTTTGACAAGGGCGAGAGGGCGAACGACTATATCTTTGCCAAAAAGTTAGCACAACCATTTGATTTGTGCGTGAATGATGCTTTTGCCGAATCCCACCGTGAATGCGCCTCGGTCTCGGCAATCAATAATTATCTGCCCAGTTACGCCGGCCTGTTGCTAGAAGACGAGGTTGAAAAATTAAGCAAACTGTTGCGTCCCAAAAGGCCGTTCGTGGCGGTGATCGGCGGCGCCAAGGTCGGCACCAAACTGCCGCTGCTTTTGAGCATGGTAAAAAGAGCCGATCATATTTTAGTGGGCGGCGCGATCGCCAACGATTTTCTGAAAGGACTCGGATACGAGGTGGGGAGGTCGGTAGTGGGCAAAGACGATCTGGCGCTCGTTAAGGCCGTAAAGATATATAAGAAGGCCGGTAACAAGAAAATTATCCTGCCGGAGGATTTTTTGACCAGTGACCGGCCCTCCGGCGGCGAGGTGCGGATCAAGGGTATCAACCGGATCGAAAAAAACGACTACATATTTGATATCGGGCCGCGTTCGATCAATCTTTTCGCCAAATACATCAAGCAAGCCGAGACCATCGTCTGGAACGGCCCGATGGGCCTGTTTGAAAACGAGAATTTCAAACACGGCACCGTGGCGATCGCGCGGCTGATCGCCGCCCGCTCCACCGGACGGGCTTACGGCGTGGTCGGCGGCGGCGAGACGGTCGAGGCATTGCAATTGACAAAAATGCTGCATTTCGTCGACTGGGTTTCGACCGGCGGCGGCGCCATGCTCGATTTTTTGGCCGGCGAGCCGATGCCGGGGTTAAAAAGAATCGTTAAATAAATGATTAATGATAAACAAATGCCGATCAAAAAAACTCCGGGGTTCACCCTGATCGAATTGCTGGTGGTAATCGCGATCATCGGCGTACTGGCTACGCTGGCGATGGTGGCGGTAAGTTTCGCGCGCGAACGCGCCAAAGTAGCAAAGGCGCAAAGTGAAATCAATGAAATATACAAGGCGATGGCGGCCATGGCCAATGACACGGGCGAATGGCCCGGTCATTCTCCGGTCGACGCCACCAGCACCTATTCAAGCGCTAATTTGAGTTCCGGAGCGGTCGGCATCGTGGCGGATGACGTTAGCGGCACCCCGTTCAATAACTGGGCCGGACCTTATATGGCAAAGATTCCGACCGATCCCTGGGGCGGGCAGTATTTTTTCCGGGGCGACTATCGGGTGGACGCGAGCAACCAGCCCGGCTGTACCAGCGGCTGTACCGCGGCGGCCGTGATCGGCTCGGCCGGCCGCGATCTTGTCGGCAGCACCACCGACGACGTTATAAAAGTAATCATCAAATAAATGTCGACAATCAAAACCATCACCGCCAGGGAAATACTCGACTCCCGTGGCAATCCTACCGTTGAAACGACCGTGATTCTCTCAAGCGGCGCCAGGGCCAAGGCCAGCGTGCCGTCGGGCGCCTCGACCGGCGTACACGAGGCCTGGGAGCTCCGCGACGGCGACGTGAAGCGGTATAACGGCCTGGGGGTGCTTAAAGCGGTCAACAATGTCCGCGTTAAGATCGCGGAAAAATTGATCGGCCTGGAGGCGGACAAACAGGAGGAAATCGACCGGCTGATGATCAATCTTGATGGCAGCGAAAACAAAAAAAAGCTGGGCGCCAACGCCATCCTGTCGGTGTCGCTGGCCTGTGCCCGTGCCGCCGCCGCGGATAAAGGTTTGGAACTTTATCAATACATCGCTCAAGCATACGATTTCCAGCATAACGGCATGGGTTTGCCGACCCCGGCCTTCAACATCCTGAACGGCGGCCGCCACGCGAACACCAATCTGGATTTCCAAGAATTTATGGTCGTACCCTTGGGCAAAAAAACTTTCGCGGAAAAAGTCCGGCTCGGTTCGGAGATTTTTCATTCGCTCGGCAACGTGCTGAGGCAAAAACATTTGGAGACCAACGTCGGCGACGAGGGCGGCTACGCTCCGGACATCTCTTCGAGCATCAAGGTGATGGAGATGATCCTGGCCGCCGGCGTGCGCGCCGGCTACAAGCCGGGCAAGGATTTCGGGTTGGGGATCGACGCCGGCTCCTCGCAATTTTATCATCAGGAAAAAAAGCAGTATATTTTCAAGCTGGATCAGGCGCATTTCACTACTGCCAATCTGATCGGCCTGTATTATGAATGGTTCAGGAATTTTCCGGTGGTGTCGATCGAAGACGGGCTGTCCGAAGACGATTGGCAGGGCTGGCGCGACCTGACCCGCGAACTGGGCGATGAACTGCTGTTGGTCGGCGACGACCTGTTCGTGACCAACGTCAAGCGGCTGCGGCAGGGGCTGAAAGAAAAAGCCGGCAACGCCATCCTGATCAAATTGAATCAGGTCGGCACGCTTTCTGAAACCATCGAGTGTATAAAATTAGCCCAGAAGCATAAGTATAAGATTATGGTTTCGCACCGCTCGGGCGAGACCGCCGATGATTTCATCGCCGACTTGGCGGTGGCGGTCGGCTCGGAATACATCAAGGCTGGGTCGCTTTCTCGGGGAGAGCGGTTGGCGAAGTATAATCGGCTGATGGAGATTGAGGATTGGTTGAACCAAAAATAAAATTTTGAATTTAGAATTTTGAATCAATTTTGAACTTCTTAATTTAAAATTAATTCATTAAAAAATTCAATCAAAATTCAAAATTGGAAAATTAAAAATTATTCCAGTTTTTGTTTTTACATAAGATGGTTAATAAAAAAAAAGAAAACAATAAGATTTTACCTTTGATCCTCGTTATCCTCGACGGTTGGGGCTTGGCGCCCGAAAGCAAGGGCAACGCCATCACCCTGGCCAAGACGCCGACCATGGATCGGCTGGCCAAGATTTATCCCTATACCACGCTTGAGGCCTCGGGCAGATTCGTCGGACTGCCGCCGGGCCAGGACGGCAACAGCGAGGCGGGACACATGAATATCGGCGCCGGCCGGGTGACCGAACAGGACTCGGTGCGTATCAGTAAGAATATTTCCAACGGCACCTTTTTCAAGAATCCGGCCTTCATGGAAGCGGTCGCCCACATCAAGAAATTCAAGTCGCGGATCCACCTTTTGGGCATGCTCGGCAACAATATGAGCGCCCACAGCGACCCGGACCATTTACTCGCTCTGCTCACTTTTTTGAAACAGCAGCAGGTGAAAGACGTCAATCTGCACCTGTTTACCGACGGCCGCGATTCGCCCAAATATGCCGCCAGCAAACTGATCAGCAATCTGGAAAAAACCTTTTCCGGCGCCGAGCGGATCAATACCGTGGTCGGCCGTTTTTACGCCATGGACCGCAAGAAGGTCTGGTCCCGAACTGAGCTGGCTTACGACGCGCTGACGGTCGGCGCTTGCGACGGGGAAAATTGCCGCGCGGCGGCTTCGGCCGAGGCGGCGATTTCCGAGGCCTATAACCGCGGCGATTCGGATGAATTTATCATGCCTTATGTGATTACCGAGGGCGGCAGGCCGACCCCCAGGATCGAAGAGAATGACAGCGTGATTTTTTTCAATCTGCGCTCCGATCGCGCGCGCCAGATTGCCAAGCCCTTCGTCCAGAAGGACTTTAACGCGAAGAATCTCGGCTCGTTCAAGCGGAAAAAAGTATTCACCAATCTGCTGTTCGTAGCGATGACCGATTTCGGTCCCGACCTCGATAACATCTTGTCGGCTTTCCCCAGTCCCGACCTGCACCAGACCCTGCCGATGCAGCTTGCCGATCTGAGACAGCTTTACATCGCGGAAAACGAAAAGTACGCTCACGTGACGTTTTTTTTCAACGGCGGCTACGCCGATCCGGTGGCGGGAGAATTCAGGCAGCTTGTCGATTCGCCCGACGTCAAATCATACGACCAGACGCCGGCGATGAGTTCCGCCAAATTGGCGCGCGCGGTCGTTAGCAATCTCAAGAAAAACAAATTTGATTTTACGGTTTTGAATTTTGCGGCGCCCGACATGGTCGGGCATACCGGCAACCTGGCGGCCGGCGTCAAATGTTGCGGACAGGTGGATAAATATCTCAAACAGATCGTCGACGCTTATCTGGCGGCCGGCGGTACGGTGCTGGTGACGGCGGATCACGGCAACATCGAAGAAATGGTCAACCTGGCGACCGGCGAGATCGATACCGAGCATTCGACCAACCCGGTGCCGTTCATCTTGATAAACGACGGTTTAAAGGATAAAATACGATTGGACAAGGGCGGTTTGAGCGATATCGCGCCGACTATCCTGGGCCTCTTAGGGCGGGAAAAGCCCAAGGAAATGACGGGAAAATCATTGATAATTAAAAGTTCAAAGCTAAAAGTTTAAAGTTTTTGAGGCCTACCCTGCGGGCAGGCAGTTTATTTCTCGCCGCGATAGCGGCGTTCCGTAGCTTTTAACTTTGCACCTTTAACTTTTAACTTTATTTATGTTATTCGGAAACGATTCGAGTTTAAAACGCCCCAAACCGGTGGTGCTGGCAGTACTTGACGGTTGGGGGATAATCCAGCCGTATAGCGGCAATGCCATCAGCCAGGCCGATACCCCCAATCTGAAGGAATTGATCGCCAAGTATCCGGCGATGACTTTGCGCGCTTCCGGCGAGGCGGTCGGCCTGCCCTGGGGAGAGTCCGGCAACAGCGAGGTCGGACACTTGAATCTGGGGTTGGGCAGGATCATCTACCAGGATCTGCCGCGCATCAACAAGGCGATCGGCGACAACAGTTTTTATCAGAACCGGGTGCTCATCCGGGCGGCGCGGCACGCGCTGGACAACCAGGGTAAACTGCATCTGGTCGGTTTGGTTTCGAACGGCGGCGTGCACAGTTCGATCGAGCATCTGCAGGCGCTATTGGTTTTCGCCAAGGAGCAGGGGCTGAAAGAGGCCTACGTCCACGCGATCCTTGACGGCCGCGACGTGCCCCTAAACAGCGGTTTGAGTTACTTGAAAGACCTGAACCGCATCATCGGCGATTACGGCATCGGCAAAATCGCCACGCTTTCAGGCAGATTCTACGCCATGGACCGGGATAACCATTGGGATCGCATCGAGAAGGCCTACTCCGCCATGGTGTCGGGCAAAGGCCCGAGCGCGAGTGATCCGCTATTGGCGGTGGAAGAAGGATACGGCAAGAAAATTTATGACGAGGAGTTCATTCCGACGGTGATGGTCGAAGGCGATCGGCCGGTTGCCAACATCGGCGACAACGACGCAGTGATCTTTTTTAATTTCCGCCCCGATCGCGCGCGCCAACTGACCAAAGCGTTCGTCCTGCCGGGCTTTGACCGTTTCGCGCGGCCGGCGATCAAGAATCTGTTTTTCGCCTGTTTTACCGAATATGAAAAAGACCTGCCGGTAGAAGTGGTGTTCCCGCCGGAAGTCATCAAAGACACTTTAGGGGAAGTAATCGCCGGCGCCGGCCTGAAACAACTGCGGATCGCCGAAACCGAGAAATACGCGCACGTCACTTACTTTTTCAACGGCGGGCGGGAGATCAAGTCGGAAGGGGAGACGCATGAACTGGTGCCGTCGCCGCCGGTCGCGAGCTACGACCAGAGGCCGGAGATGTCGGCCCTCGAAGTGACCGATAAAATCCTAAAGGCGGTCAATGATGATTTATATGATTTTATCCTGGTGAATTTTGCCAATGCCGATATGGTGGGCCATTCCGGAAACATCAAGGCCACCACGATCGCTTGCGAAGTCGTGGATAAGTGCATCGGCAAGATTTATAAAGCGGTGCTGGCCCGCGACGGTATAATGATGATTACGGCCGACCACGGAAACGCCGAAGAAAAGTTCAATATGCAGACCGGCTCGATTTCCAAGGAACACACCAGCAATCCGGTGCCGTTTATCCTGATCGGCAAAGAGTATGAAGGCCGCGTGATCGGAGGTCAGGATGTGATTAACGGCGATCTGTCGCTGGTGCAGCCGCAAGGCATCCTGTCCGACATCGCGCCCACCATCATAAAAATCATGTTTTTGAACAAGCCGGAAGCGATGACGGGAAGAGCGCTGATATAAATGTAAAACGTAAAAATCATCACCGCAACAGCGGGATCCCGCATTCAATATAATTGATATATGTTGCGGGAAAAATCAAAATTATGGAGTATCGTTCCGCCAGTAGCGGAACGATACGGAATAATAACTTAAATTTTGCATTTTGATTTTTTAATTTTTAATTTGAAACATGCCCGAATTGCCCGAGGTCGAAACCATTGCGCGCGACCTGAAGATGGAAG
>JAJYMT010000040.1 GCA_021786695.1 bacterium | reverse complement strand
GCATCGCGTTGGCGTACTCCGCCCCGGGAATGTTGTCGGCGATCTTGATTTCCTGTGATTGATTTGGTTGATTGGCCATATATAAGATTAATTATTAATGTGGAAAGGGGGCGCCGAATATTTGGCGCCCCCGTTGCCGAACCGACTCAACCTTTCTCCGGCGATTTCTCAGAACGGTGCCCGAAAAACCATTTGATCGGAAAATATAGCGCCCCTAAAAGTATGGCATAACCCAATAGTGCCAACTTCCAGTTTGTCGCCAGCCAGCTGAGCATTTCTTTCCCCCCTTGTGTTGGAATGAACTCATTGATCCAGCCCTTGGCCCGCGTGTGAGCGGGACACCCCGCACTTGCCGAAGGCAAACTTGCGGGGTTGGCCATTAACTATCAAGAGCTGGACTATATGAGCACACTTAATAATATGTAAGTACTTATTTAAGAGATCCTTCCTCCTTTGCCTGGCGGCAAAATCGTCAGGATGACAATCTGTTGATTGTCACTTCTTCTCTTCAAATTCTCCTTCAACCGGGCCTTCTCCGCCTGCCGGTGGATTTTTCTTGTCTTCCGGTTTACTTTCCCCGCCTGCGCTTGCCTGCCCTGAGCTTGCCGAAGGGTCCGCCGAAGAGGCAGATTGATACATCGCCGCGCCGATCCTCTGCGCCACTTGCGACAACGACTCCATCTCTTTATTGATCTCTTCAATCGAGCCCGAATCCTTGATTTTTTTGAGTTGCTCGACTTTTTCCTCCAATTCTTTCTTGTCTTCCGGCTTCATCTTGTCTCCCGACTCTTTTAATAATTTTTCCGTCTGGAAGATCACCGCCTCGGCGTGGTTCTTGGTGTCGACCGTTTCCTTTTTCTTGCGGTCCTCTTCCGCGTGCAACTCCGCCTCTTTCTTCATCTTTTCGACCTCTTCTTTGGAAAGCCCGCTGGAAGCCGTAATAGTAATCTTCTGTTCTTTGCCGGTGGCTTTATCGCTCGCTTTGACGTTCAAGATGCCGTTGGCGTCGATATCGAAAGATACTTCAACCTGCGGTACTCCGCGCGGCGCCGGCGGGATGCCGTCCAAGATAAAGCGTCCGAGCGACTTATTGTCGGAGGCCATCGGGCGCTCGCCCTGGAGCACATGGATCTCGACGCTGGTCTGGCCGTCAGCCGCGGTGGAAAATATTTGCGATTTGGAAGTCGGGATGGTCGAATTGCGCTCGATCAACGGGGTCGATACCCCGCCCAAGGTCTCGATACCCAAGGTAAGCGGCGTCACGTCGAGCAGCAGCACGTCGCGCACCTCGCCCTGGAGCACGCCGGCCTGGACGGCCGCGCCGAGCGCCACCACCTCGTCCGGATTCACTCCCAGGTGCGGTTCTTTGCCGAAAAATTCCTTGACTTTCTGCTGCACCAGCGGCATGCGGGTCATGCCGCCGACCATCAGCACTTCCTCGATCTCCGAGGTGCTCATGCCGGCGTCAGCTAGCGCTTTCCTGGTCGGCGCCAGCGTGCTTTCCACCAGTTCACCGACCAGCGACTCGAGCTTGGCGCGCGACAATTTCATCACCAGATGTTTAGGCCCCGAAGCGTCCGAAGTGATGAACGGCTGGTTGATTTCGGTCTCGGTAGTGGTCGAGAGTTCGATCTTGGCCTTTTCCGCCGATTCCTTGATCCGCTGCAGGGCCAGAGTATCTTTTGACAGATCGATCCCCTGGTCGCGCTTGAATTCATCAATGATCCAATGGATGATCTTCTGATCGAAATCGTCGCCTCCCAGGTGCGTATCGCCGTTGGTCGATTTGACCTCGACCGTGTCTTCGGAAATTTCCAGGATCGAGATATCGAAAGTGCCGCCACCCAGGTCGTAGACCGCGATCTTCTGGCCCTTTTTCTTGTCGAAGCCGTAAGCGAGCGCGGCGGCGGTCGGTTCGTTGATGATCCGTTTTACGTCCAGTCCGGCGATCTTGCCGGCGTCCTTGGTCGCCTGCCGCTGCGAATCGTCGAAATAGGCCGGCACGGTGATGACCGCCTCGGTGATCTTCTCGCCCAGTTTCGCCTCGGCGTCCGCCTTCAGTTTAGAAAGGATCATCGCCGAAATCTCCTGCGGGCTGTATTCCTTGCCCTGTCCTGAGCCGGCCGAAGGATCCTGCATCTTCACTTTGACGCCGTCGCCCGCCTGCAGAATCTTATAGGGCATAATTTTCAGATCGCGCGCCACCTCCGGATCGCCGTAACGGCGGCCGATCAGGCGTTTGACCGAAAAGATGGTGTTTTCGGGATTGATCACTCCCTGGCGCTTGGCGGTCATGCCGACCAGCCGTTCGCCGGATTTGGAAATGGCAACCACCGACGGCGTGGTGCGGCCGCCTTCGGCGTTTTCGAGGATCTTCGGTGTTCCGCCTTCCATGATCGCCATGGCCGAGTTGGTCGTTCCGAGGTCTATTCCTAGAATTTTTGACATAGTTGCTTGTTTATTATTTCTTATTCTTTGTTATTTATTGATTTCTGTTTACTGATCACTGCTTACTTTTTTCTCGTCTCTATCTTAATCGTTTTCGGCTTGGCTTCCGGCGCTTTCGGCACCGAGATCTTCAATACGCCGTTTTCCGCGATCGCGCTGGCCTTGTCGCCCAGGACATGGGCCGGCAAAGGGACGCTCCGGTAAAAACCGCCGCGGCGGATCTCTTTGCGGTAATAGTTTTTTTCCTCGACCTCGCTCTTCTTCTCGCTCTCGCCCTTGATGGTCAGGATGTCGTTCTGGATCGAGATGTCGACCTGCTCCGGATCGATGCCGGCCAATTGCGTCTCTACAATCACGTTATCCTTATCTTCATATATATCGACCGCCGGCATGAAATTCTGGCCCGTCCGGCCGGCGGGCAAAAAATCGGAAAACATTTTTTCCATCTCCTCGAACGATTCGAGGAAGGGGGACCATTTTATAATAGCCATATATTTTCGTTCGTTCACCATTAGTTCGTATGAAATATTTCGGAAAAAATGGCAAACTGCTAATTAAAAATTTAAAGTTTAAAATTTAAAATTTATGAGATTATTTCGTCCCGCTCAGCGGGACTCAATAATTTTGATTTTTGATTTTTACATTTTTATTTTATATTCCCACACCGCCACTCTCGCCGGTGCGATCACCTTGCCGTGGAGAATATAACCGGATTTCAACTCCCGTTCCACCAGGCCGTCCTTTTCCGCCTCCTCGGTCGGAACTTTCTCGATCGCCTCCATCGTATGATAATCGAACGGCTCGCCCGCTGTTTTTATCTCGATAACACCCATCCCCGCGAGCGCCTCGCCGAACTGCCTGATGATATGCTCGATTCCTTTGAGCCAGCCGTTGGCGGCGGCCTCCTCGCCGGCGTGGGCGAACGACATCTTGAGATTATCGTAGACGGGCAGCAGTTCGTGCAAGAATCGTTCGCCGGCGAATTTACGGAATTCTTCTCTGTCGCGGACCGTCTGTTTCAAAAGATTCTGGTAATCGGCCAAGGCGCGTTTATATTTATGTTCCAGCTCTTCGAATTTCTTCGAAGCGTCCGCCTCCGTCTCGGTGCCGGACGGCTGCGCAGCGGCCGGTTTTTGCTGTTGGTCGTGTTTTGCCATCTTAAGATCTTAATTTGCTGTCGATGAATCTGATCAACGCCAGATTTTTTTCATAATCCATGCGCATAGGCCCGAGCAGTCCGAACAATCCGGTCCGGTCGCCCAGGCGGTATTTACTCATCACGGTGGCGCAAATCGGACTGAAAGGATTGTCTTCGCCGACCATCACCTGCGGACCGAATTCTACCCGGTCGAAAATCTCGCCGATGATTTCGTCCACCCGGTCGATGATGGCCGAGATGTCATAGATTAATTCGGTCTGGGAGAACTCCGGCTGGGACAACAGGTTAGCGATGCCGGTGTAATACAGGTTGTTGCGGTAAAAAGCCCAGAAGACCGCGCTGCCGGAGACGGCTGCCAGGGCCTTGGCCGTCTGTTTGAAAGAGCCCTCGTCTCTGTCCGCCAGCAGTTCATCGATCGTCTTTTGCTCCGCCGCGGTCAATTTTTTTTCCTTGAGCGACTCCAGATAGCGTTTATAGGCGCGGTCGGTCGGAATTCTGCCGGCCGAGGTATGCGGCTGGGCGATGAACCCCGCCTCCTCCAAATCCGCCATCTCATTCCTGACGGTGGCTGAAGATACGTCCAATTTATATTTATTGGCCACGGCTTCAGAACCAACGGGCTGGCCGGTTTTGATATGCTCCTTGATGATGGTGAATAAAATCTGCTCCTGTCTTTTTTCCATATTTAACATTCTATTATAATTAGCAGTCGCATGTCAAGAGTGCTAAAAACAGCGTGCCTGCCCCGCCCTTTCTTTGAATAAAGCGTTTAAAAATAAACAAAGTAAGACGCCAGTCGATCTTAAGAATTAGAGCTTAAAAATACATTAATTATGCAAAAAGAGCGGGGTCAAGAGTGCTAATTATCTTCATCTATTTTAACTTACATTAAACAAATACTACGAAATTAGACGCCTTTTGGGCGTCTAATTTCGTACAATAATTTTTAATTTTTCTGGATCCCCGCCTACGCGGGGATGACAGCTGGCACTGTCACTTTTAATTTACTCCATGCTTCCCTCGTCTATCTGTCCCAGGTTATCATCGGTGATGCCGAGCGATAATACGCGCATAATCTGATAAGCGGATACCCCGTCTTTCAGATAATAACGTTTTCCATCCTTCGGATACACATACCAGGCCTCGCCTTTGGATTCGGTCTGAAGCAGAATCTTCCCTTTCAATTTGGCCGCGAATTTGGTATCAATCGGCAGTTTTCCCGGGCCGAGCGGATCGGTGCCGGCCGCCGCTTCGGCGCCGTCAGAGGCGTCGTCGCCGTCGGAGTCGTAGTTGAACGGATCGGTGCCGATCGCTTCTTCCAGTTTGTTGCCAAGCCCGTCGCCGTCGGTATCAAAATCGTCGGCGGCGATTTTATCATTAAGTCCGATCGGAATTTTTTTGAGGTCGGCGTTAGTGATGCCCAGGCCCAAACGGCGCATCAGGGTATAGGCGGCGTCTCCGTCTTTCAAATACACCCTTTCTTTGGTATCCGGCCGGACATACCAGGCCTCGCCGGCCGACTCTACCTGGAGAAGGATCTGCCCTTTTAATTTTTCCGCCAATGCGCCGGCGGCGGCAGCGGCGATGGCCACCGGCTTGCCGGCCTCGCTCAAAGAAGCATCGATCTTTCTGATGGTCAGCTCCTGCAGACGCCCCGGCTGGACGGTGAAGCCCTGGCCGTATTCCAGCTTGCCGGATTTGATCACGAACAGATAACCGCCCGGAGCGAGCCGCGCCTCCGCGTAGCCCTTGGGCAGGATTTTAAGGTCCGCGACTTTTTTATTCCGGAAACTGCGCCCCTGGTCGTCTTTGGTAAGGTCGTAAACCGCTACCGCGGTGCCGATCGCGACCGGCTCGCCCGCCCCGTCCCTTGCCCTGACGCGCAGAAACGGCACTACTAGCTTCTTGGTGAGTGTCTGACCGCTCTGAAACTTCAAATCATAAAACGGTACATAATTTTTGCCGCTGTCGTCTTTGATGCCGGCCGCGTAATCGCCGATCGAGAATTCGAATATCACCTTACCGGCGCTGTCCGGATTTAATTTTTTAAGCGATTTGCCCAGAACCGGCTTGTTTTTCCCGTCCCGTTCCTGCTTGAAAATCTCCAGAACGGCGGTTTTTGGCAGGGTCTCGCCGGCCGCGTTCTGCAGGGTGAAAACCGCGCTGGATAAGACATATTCAAAATTAGCGGTGCGTTCCGCATCCACGTGCAGATAATATTCGATGAAGCTGCCCTCGCCGGTCGGGCTCGCCACCACCGCGTAATCGCCGCCGGCGCCCCGCAGTACGCGCGACTGGTCGGCCACGTAGACGGTCGTTTCTCCGGCCTCGCCCGTGTCCAAAACGGACGAGACCAGATCCCTCTTGTCTTTGATCGGTTTGCCGTCCGCATCGTAACGCTGGGTATAGAGAGAAAATTTGAAGTTTCTTTTCAATTTTCCCTGGCCGTCGCGAAAGATGAAATGGATGCCGGAAATCGTTTTCCTGATCGTTTTTGATTCGCCGCAGCCCAGGAACAGCTCGCTCGGGTACCAGAATTCGCCCACGGACGCGTTCTTGTCAAAAACCTTGATCATCAGCCCGTACCCGCCCTGGGCGTTCGCCTTGGGCGTGAATTTGACGATACCGTTGCCGACGAAGGGATCGATCTTCCCGGCCGCGATCTTTTTGCCCGGCGCCGGATAGCCGTCGACGTTGGTCAGCTGCTCATACAGTTCAAAATTCAGACCGGGAATGAACTCGCCCTTGTCGTTGCGAAAAATGAATTCAGCCGTGGCCTGACCGCAGACGGGCGTGCTGCTAGCGGCTGACACCGTCCCGGCATTAAAAAGAATTGCCGAAAAAATAACGGCAGCGAGAAAAATCAAATTACTGTAATTAAATTTTCTTTTCGTAAGCATATAAAAGTAGCTTATTATTATTGCTAATATTATATCACAGTTGCCGCTCAATTAAAAATTAAATCATTAAAAAATTGATTCAAAATTAAAAATTAAAAATTATTTGATTTAAATAATTTTTTAGAAAAAAT
>JAJYMT010000006.1 GCA_021786695.1 bacterium | reverse complement strand
TCTGCAATGAATTGGCGCACGCGGCCTGCAATGCGGTCTCGGCCAACCCGGGACACGCCTATAATCCGCTCTTCATCTACGGCGGCGTCGGACTCGGTAAAACCCATCTGTTGCAGGCAGTGGGGCACGAGCTCGCGAAGCGCACCGACAAAATCCTGTATGTAAGCTGTGAACGATTTACCAACGACTATGTGCACGCGGTTAAGAACGGTTCGGTCAAAGAATTCAAAGACAAATACCGCTCGCCGGACCTGCTGTTAATCGACGATATCCAGTTCATGGCCGGCAAAGACGGCACCCAGGAGGAATTTTTCCATACTTTTAACGAGCTTCATCAGGCGAACAAACAAATCGTTCTCACCTCAGACCGGCCGCCCAAGTCCATTCCGGCACTGGAAAAGCGGCTGCTTTCCCGTTTCGAGTGGGGCATGATCGCCGACATCGGCCAGCCGGACGTGGAAACGCGGATCGCCATCCTTGAGCGAAAATGCCGCGAGAAGAACTACATCATGGAGCGCGACATCCTGTATTATATCGCCAACAACATCCAGTCGAACATCCGCGAGTTGGAGGGGGCCCTAAACCGCCTGATCGCTTACCATGAATTCAATAATTATAAGCCGACGATCGACACCGCCAAAAGCATCCTCTCCGGACTGATGTCGACCTTCCAGCAGAAATCCACCTCGCCCAAATCGATCATCGAGGCCGTTTCTCGTTTTTATGATCTAGCCCTGAAAGATATCGTCGGCAAGAGCCGCAAAAAAGAATTGGCAGTACCGAGACAGATCATCATGTACTTGCTGCGCGAGGAGATCAACACCTCTTATCCGACCATCGGACACGAGCTGGGCGGTCGCGATCACACGACGGCGATGCACGCCTACAACAAAATCTCGCGCGAGCTCCAGGAAAACGAAAAAATGAAACAAGAAGTCGATTCAATCCGACAACTTATCTACAACGCCAGTTTATAAAGATGTTGATAAGCCGGCTGATGGGCGCGGGACAGGGGGTTTAAAAAAATTAATAAAATATGGATAAATAACCCGCGAACGCCGACCACACACAAACCATCCCCGGACCTCACCAACCAATCAACACTTTATTAGAAAGAAAATTACCTAAAAACAAAACAAAAACCGACAAAACCAACATTATCAACACCCTTATTATTACTATTGTTTTATATATTAATATATGAGAATCTCGGGACTGCAAGAAAATTTAAGGATTGGTTTGGGGTTGGTGAGCCATGTTGCGGGGAAAAACGTGAACTTACCGATTCTTAATAATGTGATGATTGAGGCGCGTGGCGGAAAGATAAAACTGACGACCACAAACCTGGAAATCGGGGTTAGTAGTGTGGTGCGGGGGAAAATCGAAGACGAGGGGGTGTTTACGGTTGACGCAAAAATTTTAACCGATTATATAAATCTTTTACCTAATCAGCGGGTTGATTTGTCGTTGGAGGGCGCGCGCCTGGTGGTGGCTTGCGATGACTATAAGACGAAAATCAACGGACAATCAGCCGAAGATTTTCCGTTGGTGCCGAGCGTCGAGCGGACCAACACCTGTACGATTAAGGCGGAAGAATTTAAGAAAGCGCTCGGGCAGGTAAGTTTTGCCGCGGCGGCCGGAGAGACGCGCTTGGAGCTTTCGGGCGTACTTTTTTCTTTTACGGACAAGGAGTTGGTTTTGGCGGCGACCGACAGTTACCGCTTGGCGGAAAAACACCTGAAAAACGTGGTTTTGGCCGGCGGGCTGGCGAATAAAAAATTCATCGTGCCGGTAAAGACCCTTCAGGAGGTGGCGCGGATCCTCGGTTCAACCAAGGACAGCGAGGGCGGCGACGAGCTGGAGATTTTTTTCGGCGAAAACCAAATATTATTCATCTATGGGTCGACCGAACTGGTTTCCCGCCTGATCGAGGGCAGTTATCCGGATTATCAACAGATCATCCCGGCAGTAAATAAGACCAAGGCGGTGGTCAGGGTGGAGGAGTTGCAGCGGGCGGTGAAGGCCTCGGCGCTTTTTTCCAAGACCGGTATCAACGACGTAAGCATGGATTTTCCGAAAAATAAAAACAAGATGATAGTTTCCTCGGCCTCGGGACAGGCGGGAGAGAATCTGGCCGAAGTGGGCGCGAAAATTTCCGGCGAGGATAATTTCGCCGTGCTGAATTATCGCTATCTTTTGGACGGGCTCACCAACATCGGCGAACCGTCGATCGTCGTAAGTATGGTTGACGGCAATACGCCCTGCATCGTCAAGCCGGAATTGGATGACAGTTATTTGTATATCATAATGCCGATTAAACAATAGCCGATGCGATAAAAAAACAGCCCCGCCTGGACGGGGCTGTTTTTTTATTTAGTTGGAGGTCAGGGTTTGTTCTCCGGTTTTGACGCTTGAGCCGCTCCAGCTCCAGGCCTCGGCCCAGTAGGTAATAGCGCCCCTGGGCGGCGGCTTGCGCCAGGAGCCGGCCAGATTGGAGGAATCGATCGGGGCAATGGTGGCCGCGACCGCGCTCTCGGTCGAAGTGCCGATGCGGTAATAGACCACGATGCGAGCGGTTTGGGCCGGGTTGGTGAGATTGAATTTCAAAGACAGGGGGAAGTCGTGGGCGGTGACCGCCAGTCCGTTTGCCGGAGCCGACCAGCTGACGCCGATATTACTATCGACGATGCCGGCGTTAGGCAGTTGCAGGTTAAACGTGATTTTTTGTTCCGAGCAGTTGTCGATGTCGTCACAGACGCGGACGGTAAGATCGTGATAGCCGTTCGGAAGAAAAGAAATGTTTTTATCCAGTCCGAAGGGATATCCCGGGTTGTTGAAGGCCAGGTTGCCGTTCAGATAGTATTCGGCGCGGCCGATGCCGCGCGGCGCGGAGCCGTTGATGCGCGCGACCAGGTTGCCGCCGACCGTTTGATTGGCGAGCGGCTCTTCGACAGTGAAGACCGGATTATTTTCCGGTTTATGCAAGTTGTCATAAGCGGTCGGTGGCGTGTCGGTGGCGATGGTGGACGAGCTTCGTTTGGCCGTCCAATTCTGGATCGCTTTTTCCCAGAGCGCGAACTGCGGATCGTCGGCCGGGTTGGCGGGCGCGGGGCCGCGCGGGTCGTCTTTGTTCAGGTAATATAGGATCGAGTGCGGCGCGAAATACAGCCGCTCTTCGACGAACGAGGGCGGGGTGTCAGCCGTGGCCAACAGCCCGGAGGCGCGGTCAATTTTGACCAGCGACCCGCCCGAGGTGTCACCGTCCAGCACCGGCTTGCCGGTCGCCACCGGTTCGGGCGGCGTGAAACTTTCCACGGGCGCGCCCTTGAGCGCGCGCGCCATAAAATCGTGCCAGATCGGAGCGGCGACGATCGAACCGTCGGCACCTTTTTTCATCGACTTGAAGTCGTTGTTGCCGACCCAGACGCCGGCGACCAGCGAGGGCGTGTAGCCGATGGTCCAGGCGTCCTTGTAGTCGTTGGTAGTGCCGGTCTTGGCGGCGACCGGGCGCTCAGGCAGGGTGAGATAATTTTTTTCGCCGAAAATATAGGCGCGGGCCGCATTGTCGGACATTATGTTTGCGATCTGCCTGGCTATTTGCGGCTCGAAAACCGTTTCTTCTTCGGGCTTGAATTCTTCCAGCGTCTTGCCGTCCTTGTCTTCTACCTTCAAAATGGCGCTGGTCGGATGCACCTTTCCGTCCTGGGCAAAGGCGCCGAAGGCATTGGCATGCTCGAGCAATTTTACCTCGCCGCCTCCGAGCACCAAAGAAAGGCCGAAGCGGCTGCGATCCTTCAGGGTGGTGTAGCCCAGCTTGTCGGCCAGATCGAGAACGTTATTGATGCCGGTCAGGTAGATCGCCTTGACCGCCGGAATGTTCAGCGAGCCGGCAAGCGCCCTGCGGATGGTGATGAAGCCGCGCTCTTTCAGATCGTAATCGTGCGGTTCGTAGGGTTTGTCCGGATCGGTGGAAAAGTTCGTCACCACGTCTTCGAGCACCGTGTCCGGCGTGTAACCCTTGAGAAAAGCCGCCGAGTAAACGATCGGCTTGAAAGAAGAACCGGGTTGGCGGGCAGCCGTCACTACGTTGTACTGGCCGTCGATATCGGTGCTCCAATAGTCCTTGGAACCGACCATGGCCAGGATCTGTCCGGTTCTGGGATCGAGCGAAACCAAGGCGGCGTTTGACGCCTGGTATTTTTGGAGATTCGCCGGCGTACGCGAGGCAATCACCTCTTCTGCGATTTTTTGCTTGTCGTAATCCAAGGTGGTGATGATGTGCAGGCCGCCGGATTCGATGGTCTTATCTCCGTATTTTTCCGACAAGAGTTCTTTGACGTACATTACGAAGTGCGGCGCCAGCATCTGCTCGGTCGGTTTTCTGAAAGTGAGTTCGGTTTTTTTTGCCGCCTCCGCCTCGTCCTGGGAGATGTAATTTTGTTTTACCATCTGATCCAGGATGTATTTTTGGCGGGCAAGCAATAGATCTTTGTTCGGCCCGTAAGGAGAATAGCGGCTCGGCGCTTGAGGTAGGGCCGCCAGGATCGCCGCTTCGGCAAGGTTGACGTCTTTGATGTTCTTGCCGAAATATTTTTGCGCCGCCGCCTCGACGCCGTAAGCGGTTGAGCCGTAAGGAATTTCGTTCAGATACATCTGTAGGATCTCGTCTTTGGAAAATTTTTGCTCCAGCCGGTAAGCCAGGATCAGTTCTTTAATTTTTCTAGTGTAGGTTTTTTCCGTGGTTAAAACCGCATTCTTGATGAATTGCTGGGTCAAGGTCGAGCCGCCGGCCTTTTGTTGCCTTAGCACGTTCATCACCAGAGTGCGGAAAATTGCCCAGATGGAAAATCCGCCGTGCTTGTAAAAATCCTTATCCTCGATGGCGATAGTGGCGTTTTTTACGTTATTCGGAATGTCGTTCAGGGCGACCAAGGTGCGTTTCTGATCGCCATGCACCTCATAAAGCACCACCTTGCCGGTGCGGTCATAGATTTTGGTCGATTGGGCCACCTGCCGTTCGATCAGCTTGTTCGGATCGGGCAGATCGCGGCTTAGCGCGTAATAGGAGCCGATGATAAAAATCAGCAGTAACAAGAAGCCGTAAAGATATGCTCTAAAGGCCTTGCGGCTGAAGAGCGTCTCACGCCACGCTCGTTCGGGCTTGATCCGCTCCCGCCAGTCCGCCAGTCCGCGATTTAGCGGCCGGGAATTTTTTCCCCGGCGCCAGGTGATCGGTTTTGACGGACTTTTTTTATTCAGATGCGGTATGGGCATATTCTAGGTAAAAAAAAGCAGCTTACGCTACTTATTATAATGAGTTTAATTGAAAAACACAAAAGCATCTTAAGGCATTGTTTTGCCGCGGTCAAGCGCGATAAAATTTTGCCGCCGTTTCCGGCGCTACGGAATTGATCACCAGACCGGAACCGAGCTCCACGCCGCCCCAGACGTTTTCGCGCGGCTGGATTTTGAGAAAAAAATGCTGGTTGTTGTCGGAAATCACCTGGTGCATGAAAAAATTGTATGCCAGCCCCAGCTGATGAAGTTTGAACAGGATCAGCTTAAGCGACCTGGCGAAAGAGGAAAATTCGGCCGCATTGAGAGAAGTGATGTTGTCGAGATGGCGCTTGGGAAAGATCCAGGTCTCATAATGATGCTGGCTGGCGTAGGGTGCGAAGGCGGCAACCGAATCGTCTTCAAAAATCTTGCGCCGGCCTTTCATTTCCTGCTTGATGATGTCGCAGTAGGGACAGTGGCCGGTGGCGGTGTAATATTTTTTTGCCTCGGTCAGTTCATGCAAGATGTCGGGCGGCAGGAATTCGGTTGCGTAGATCTGCGAATGTGCGTGGGCGAGCGAGGCGCCGGCCTTGGAACCCTGGTTTTTGAAAACCAGGACATATTCGATCTTTTTGTCGCGGCTTAACTCGACGGTGCGGTGCGAATAAAGATTGAGCAATTCTTCCAGGGTCTTTTCCGGCAGTTCCCCGAGAATGACGCCGTGATCCGGCGTCTCGATCAGAACCTCTTGCCGGCCGTACGCCTTTTCGTTGTCGTCGGTGAAGACCGGATATTTATTTTTGAGCACCATGAAGTTCCAGGGTTTGCCTTGGCCGAAGGCCTCGACCACCTGCTTTTCTTCCACGCCGTCTGGACAGAGAAAGCAGTGCCCTGGTTTTTCTTTGATGGTGTGCTCGCGCAGATCCACCGGCCGCTTGGCGCGGCTCGGAGTGATGACGACGTATTTGTTCAAGAAATAGTCCTTGCGGATTTCGGATTTTGGTTGTTTGGGCATATGTTTATTATAGCAAAACCCGATGAATTTATAAATTCATCGGGTTTTGTCGCTCTTTTTATCTACATCGCCGCACTGAAACGGGCGAATTCGATGAAAATCAGAGTGAAGACGATGATCATAATGGCCGGAGCAACCATCGAGGCGTAATTAATTTTGTTCGGCCGGAAGAAACGCAGGAGCAGCGAATTAGTAACGACCGAAATAGAGGAAAGCGCCATGGCGAGACCGGCTAATTCCGGTTTCAGGATCAGGCCGAAACCGGCGAACAGCCGCGCGGCGATCGGAATGCCGATCACGTTATAGAACAGGGCGAAGAACATGTTTTGTTTGATTTTGCTCATGGTTTCTCTCGACAGCTGGAAGGCGGTCACAACGTCATTCAGATCGTCCTTCATGATTACTATGCCGCCAGTTTCCATG
>JAJYMT010000032.1 GCA_021786695.1 bacterium | reverse complement strand
TTGTACCAGATATCCAGCCAGCCCCATTCGAAGGCGTAAGTGGTAAACACGCCCCTGGACGGCGACAAAAGCTGGCGGGGATCTTTTGATTGATAGGTGACGGTCGAGCCGAAACCGCGCCCCAGAATAGGTTGCTCCAAAATTTTATGCCATAATTTCGGCAACAACTCCCAGCGTGAAACGACCGCCGCCTCGTCGCTGTCCACGCGCGAGCCGAGAAGCGAGCCGGTGTCAAAGCCGCCGATCGGCGTTGGTTTGGGAAAAGTTACGATCAGGGCGACAAAAAACGCCGAAACGAACAGCGAACCGGCAAAAGCCGCAATCGAAAACGCCAGCCGGCCCGATACTTTTTGCCCGCTTTTAAACAACATCCACGCCAGCCGGCCGCCGACAACCGATAAGCCGGCCGCGAGACCGAGCCAAAAACTTCGCGACAGCGAAAGCAGGATGGCGGAAAGCATCATCGAGCAAAAAATAAAATTAACCCAGAACTTGCCGCTTCGCAGGAGACGGGAAAATTTATCCGTACTGATTTTTTTTACCAAAAAATAAACGGCAGTCAGATACGCCATCAAAAGATAGATCTGCGACTGGAAAAATATCCGGTAGAAACCGCCCTTGACCTGCGTTATCTCCCCTACCCCGCTCACCCGCACCCAGCGATAAAGACGGAAGGCCGGCGTCTCCAGGGTGTAGTGGGAAAAAATGAAGGAAAGGAAGAAGGTCTTGCAGGCAAGCCAAACCAGAGCCGCCAGAGCGAGCGGTAAAAATCGCTCTAGATTCTCGCGTTTTCGCAAGATCGGAAATGCCGGAAAAACCAACAGGAAAAATATCCAGGCGTTGGCGTCAAAAAAAGTGCCGGACAAGCCGTTTTTGGAAATGAAGTAGCCGTTTACCGCTCCCCAGACAACCAAAAGGGCAAGCAACGCCCAGTATCGCCGCTCCTTCGTCTTTAAGGAAAGGAAAAAGGCGCGCAAATCGCCCGTTAATTTTTTTTCACGGATCGCCGTTAGCGCGGCCGTCAGCAGCCAGGCCAGCATCACGATCGACCACAGCGCCAGGCGGATGGAAATCCTTGTGGCGCCGAAATCAACAAAAAACAGATAGCCCTTGGAGCCGATGATCAATTCAATCAACACCAGCCACAACGCATATTCCGGCCGCCGTACTGACAGAATCAGGGCCAGCAGGACGAAGGAAAAAAATAAAAAAGTATTTACGGCCGGCGCCAGATAGCCCAAAAACGACAGCTCCTCGATCAGGATGAGCAGCAACAGGGCGACTCTGAATTGTCGGTTCAAAATACTCATCGAGTATTCTTAAAGATTCGGCGCACCACCTCGTCGATTTCCACCTCGTCGATCAGAATATCGTCGACCGGCAATTCGGAGGCAAGGATCGCCGCGGCCGCATCCTTGGCTTTGCTCCTCTCCACCCTGATTACGATCTTGTAAGGCGAGAACTCTGCCAGCTCGCCGAACCGCTCGACTTGCTCGCGACTGACGCCATGGTCGTTAAAGGTGACGGTCAGCTGCTTGTGCGCGGCGTATTTATTTATCAGTTCGGCAAGTTTGCCGTCATAGAGTATCCGGCTGTGATCGATGATGATCACCCGCTCGCACAGTTCCTTGATGTCTTCCATATAGTGCGAAGTCAGAATGATGGTGGTTTTCTTTTCCCGATTGTAGCGCTTGATGAAGTCGCGGATGTTCTTTTGTGCCACCACGTCCAGGCCGATGGTCGGTTCGTCCAAAAACAACACCCTGGGCTTGTGCAAAAGCGCCGCGATCAGTTCGCACTTCATCCGCTGCCCGAGCGACAGTTTCCTGACCGGCACCGACAATATTTCCCTAACACCCAGAAGGTCGACCAGTTCATCGAGATTTTTCCCGAATTCGGCGTCAGGAATCTCATAGATTTCCTTGTTCAGGATGAAGCTCTCCATCGCCGGCAGATCCCACCAGAGCTGGTTTTTCTGGCCCATGATGAGGGCGAACTGTTTCTGATATGCCGCTTGCCGTTTCCAGGGAACGTAGCCGAGGACGCGCGCCTCGCCGCCGGACGGATGCAGGATGCCGGAGAGCATCTTCAAGGTCGTGGTCTTACCGGCGCCGTTCGGTCCCAGAAACCCCACCAACTCTCCCTCCTCGATAGAAAAATTAATTTCGCTCACCGCCTGCGCGTAAAGTTTTTCGCGCCGGAACAAACCCTTGAGCGACTGGATGAAGCCCGGCTCCTTTTTGTAATACTCATAGGTCTTGGACAGATTTTTTACCTCAATGATTGGCATAGCAAGATTTTCTATAAATTTATTAAATATAGACACTACCCTCGCTGTCTTGCCGTTCAGACGGCAAGACATTTAAAATTTCAATAATTGTTATTATATCCCGACGCCCTCGTATTTTTTAATCCCCCGGTTCCATACCAATTGTATGATACCATAAAGCAGCGCCAGCCAGAAAAGTTGGATCAAGATGCCCAGGGCGGCGGTTTCGATGCCGATCTTGCCCAGATACAGCTGCACCGGCACGAAGAAAGAGTAGCCGAAAGGCAGTAAGAAGCTTGCCTTGACGAAAACCGGCGGCAGCAAGCTGATGGGAAAATAACCGCCGGCGAAAAACTTTTTCAGGCGATCGATGGTGGCGTAAATTCCGTCGACCTCCGTCGTCCAAAAAGCGATCAGGCCGACCAAAAAAGACAATAACAATTCGGTGACGAAAGCGAGCAGGATGATCGCCGCCAGCGCGGCGAGCATCAAGGGAGCGGTATTGATTATGAAGTAGCGGGTGAAAAAGAAAATCACCAGCAAGCTGGAAACCACGGAAAAGGCGAAGGCCACGGAGATTCGGCCGACTTCGCGGAACAGGATATAGCGCAAGTAGGGCATCGGTTTGACCAGGAATTGCGACAGGGTGCCGTCGGCGATGTCGCGGGACACTACGGAAGACAGCCAGTTCCTGACGACTACATTGATCAGGTTCCCGAGCAAGATATAAGTTATCATCTCGCGGTAACTATAGCCCTTGATCACGCCGCCGCCCGAATAGATCGCCGCCCACATCAGGATCAGCACCAGCATCTCGCCGAGTTCGCCCAGACGGTGAGCCAACACGGTGAAACGGTAAGTCAGCGCCCGCTGCCAGGCGATTTTGGTGATGGTCAGATGTTTTTTTATCACGCCCATATGTTTAGCTTGAAGCGCTGGAATAATGTTTCAGGCTGATCCGCCAGAAAGCGAGCGCGCCAAAGAAAAAAACCAGCATAAAAATCAAAGCCGTGAGGAAGCCGATCGCGGTCAAGCGGCCCAGCAATGCTTTTACCGGATAAGCGATGATTATGATGATCGGCATAAGATAGGTGAAGACGAAACGGATACCCACGGAATAGATTTCCGGAGGCAAGCGTCCTATGGTCATTGATTCACGGTAGAGCCAGATGAAATTTTCGCTTTCAAAAACCAGCACCGTCAAGGCGATGGTGATGATATGCAAGGCCACGACGATAACCAGGCCGGTTGCAAGCAGGAGTAGATAAAGAACGATGTTGGCAAGCGTAATCATTATCGGCAATTTCATGCCGACATAAACCAATAAGCCGATGATCGGCAAAAGAAAGAGTATGTCCAAAATATCGGTCAGACGGGCGAGGCTCCAAAACAGGGTGTTGACCGGCTTGGCGATGGCATGATCAAACCAACCGGTACGGATATCGATTTTAAGCATATAACTGCCGCGCAAAAAGGCCTGGGCGAAAACGTCGATCAAATTGAAAGTCAGGAAGAAAAACAGCGCCTCATATCTGCCATAACTCGCCAGCCGGTCGGTGTAATTGAAAATCGTCCAGAGGAAAAGAAAGAAAAAGGCGAAACGCACGAGTTTTCCGATAAGATAGGTCACGGCATCGAGCCGGTTCGAAAGATAGGAACCGATGGCGCACTTGGAAAGTTGTAGCCAGACGCGGAAATATTTTCGCATAAAATTATCCGTTAAATTCCCTCACCGGTGAATTTTTTCAAGCCCCGACGCCAAACGACGTAAATCAGCCAGAGCGAAAGAGCGAGCCAGGCCGTTTCGATACCAAGCCCCAGCCAGATTCGGCCATGGGCGATTTTTCCCAGATAGATCGATAAGGGAAAATAAATCAGGTAGAAAAACGGCAGGCAGGAAAGCGCCGTGAAAATCAGGCCGCGCAGGATGTCCAGCGGGAAATAAGCGCCGCTGGAAAATTCAAGCAGCCATTCGAATAGAAAGCGCGGTCCGTCGGCTTCCCTGGTCCAAAACGCCAGCATGCTGACCAGATAGCTCAAAACGAAATAAAGACATAATGACAGCAATACGCAAAGGATGATCGGCGATAGGGTGGCTGGTGCCGGTGCGGCAAACTTAACGCCGAGCAGAAACGCTAACACCAGCGTTTCAATGACGGCGAAAAACAGATAGAGACTGCGCTCCGCTAGTTCGCGCGCGAATACCGCCCCGAAATGATTGAGCGGCCTTAAAAGATATATGGAAAAAGTGCCGTCGTTGATCTCAGAGGCAGTTTGTCGGGACTGACTGCCGAAGATGACCGAACGCAAGAGATTGGCGCCGAAGACATAGGTGAACAGTTCGATCTGGCTGTAGCTGGAAAACTTGCCGCTCGTTAAAGTCAAGCTTAACCACACATAATACAGAAGAAGCAAAACGATAATATTGCGTAATCGTCCCATCAAAAGATTCAGCCGATATGTCAATTGCCGCTGCCAGCTGATTTTGAAAATCGCCCAGTATTTTTTCATAGATGATATTCGACCCGGTCCCCAGTTTTGACCTTATGGCGTTCGGCCCAGCCGGCGTTGACCTCGAGCACCCGGTCGACCGGCTCGGGAGAACTGTAAATATTTTTCGGCGTTTGGCCTTCGGGCGGCAGGTCCGGCGCGCTGCCGGCCACGCGGCCGCCGTCGATCCAGATTATGTCCAGCGGAAACAGCATCTCCTTCATCCAGAAACTCTGTATCTGCTTTTGCGGAAAGATAAAAAGCATTCCCTGTTTATCCGTAAAAGCCGGGTGGTCGGACAAGCCGCGCGCCTGCCTGGCGGGAGTGTCCGCCAGCTCGACTTCAATCCGTTGCCCGTTGATCTCAATGAAACTGCCCTGGTTCGGCGCGACGGCCGGACGGAGCCGCGCGTAGGCGAAAAAAACCACGACCAGCGCGAGCACGAACAAAAGGAGGGCGGTTTTTTCCAGTATCCGTTTATATGCCATGTTTTTGCTTGACCTCGGCCAGAGCTTTTTTATATTTTTTAACTGTCGGCAAAAACGGCAGCAATTTATAGGCAAACCCCGGCACCCAGGACGACATCGTCTGGAAGCCGCCGGTGTTCGCCTTGAACAGCGGTTCGTCGATCCATATTCCGGTGTGCCCCTGCTCAAGCATCGTCAGCCACAGGTCCCAGTCGTTCAGTTTTTTTATCCTTACGTCAAACCCCGGAAAATGCTCCCGGCGCATAAGCGAGGTGGTCATGATATAAGGCATCTGCCTCAATTTTTGCGCGTCATAGGGCCAGAGCCGGAATAATTTCCAGCCCCAATAAAAAGAAGAGTAGACGAAACTTGCCTCGTGGTGGGCGGCCAGCACGGCGCGCATCTTTTCAAGCATCCACGGGCGCATTTCGAGATCGGCGTCGCAAAAAATAATCAGCTCTCCTTTGGCCGCCCGCGCGCCGCGATTGCGGGCGGCGCAAACACCCTGATTTTCCTGTTCGATAAAAGAAAATTTCAACGCCAGTTCCTGCTTGTATCTGGCCGCCACCTCGGCTACATTATCCTTTGACCCGTCGTTCACCACGATGATTTCGAAGTCCTGATAGGTCTGTTTTTTTATGCTTTCCAGGCACCGGACGAGTTTGTCCGCCCCGTTGTATACCGGGATAACGATACTGATCATAAATTATTGATTAGGTTATAAATTTTTTCGACTTGGCCCGGCCAGGAAAATTCCTCGAGCGCCCTGGCCCTTCCCTGCCGGCCGAGACGCTCGCGCAATTCCCGGTCGCTTACCAGCCGTATTATCGCCTCGGCGATCTCATGTTTGTCGTTCGGATTTACCAGCACTCCGGTCGCGCCGTCCAGCACTGCGTCCGGCACGCCGCCGGAGCGTCCGGCGATTACCGGCTTGCCGGCGATATTCGCTTCCAGATAAACGATGCCGAAACCCTCGAAATTTCCGCCCTCGGCCCGCGCCGGCATCAAAAAAATATCGCATAAATCATACCAGCAGTTGCGTTCCCCGTCATCGGCGTCGGTGACGATCATTACCGCTCCGGCTAAGCCGTATTTATCGATTTTTTGCTTTAAATACCCGTAGTCCGGACCGTTGCCGACGATGAAATACCTGACAGCCGGCATCTTTTCCAACACATAGGGCAAGGATTTGATCACCATATCCGCGCCTTTCCGCCGGACCAGCCGCCCGACGGTCAGCAAGACCGTTTCATTTTGCAGGCCGAATTTATTTTTTAACTCCTGAAGGCGTTCCTTGCCGCTGACCGGACGATCGGCCTCCACTCCCGGGTTGACGACCTGAATTTTCTCCGGCTGCCCGGTCAGCCCGACGGCCAGATCCGCCGTAAAGCGGTTGCCGGCGATGACGCAAGCGGCGTTTTTCAGAATCAGCCGCGCCAGCCGTTTTTTCCGCGGCCGCGCGAGCGCCATGCCCAAATCCATGCCGTGCAGTATGACCGAATACTCGAACTTTAAAAAAATTTTGACTGCGAGCGCCGCGGTGCCGAGCGGCAAAAGGTGGCCGACTAACACCTGCTCGATTTTTTCCGCCCGAACCCGGCGCCAGAGAGCGAGCACTGCCGGCAGCCACTTCAAAAACGGCAGCTTATCGTTTATCAACCGGCCGTAATTATCGTGAAGAACCGCCAACTCTTTTCCGGGAAAATACTTCA
>JAJYMT010000001.1 GCA_021786695.1 bacterium | reverse complement strand
GCCGTGAAAATATGCAGTTGGTTTCTACCGTCCTGCGGCAAAATTTCGGCGAAGACCTGCTGGCTAAAGTGATCGCCAGCGACGTGCAAAATGATCCGCATCAATTAATCGTGGTGGAAGGAGTAAGACGTTTCGCGGACATCAAATACTTACGGCAGATTGATGGTTTCATCCTGGTTCGCATTACCGTAGACGTGAAAACCAGGTACCGACGGCTGACCGAACGGGGCGAAAACGAGGATGATAAGAACAAAACCTTTGAACAATTCGTTGAGGATCACCAAAAAGAGGCCGATCTGGAAATCCCGGCGGTGATGGCCCAAGCCGATTTGGAAATCGACAACAACGGAAGCATCGATGATCTATACCGGCAGATCGACAAGATTGTCCTAAGGTCATAAAAAATTTTAAAATTCATACAAGGAGGTCCGACATGATAATCGGACTTTTGTTGTCTAAAAATATCCCCGCATGATAAAACCAACGGGAAAATTCATAGTGATCGACGGGACGGACGGCAGCGGCAAGGCGACCCAGACCGAGTTCTTGGCCAGCCGCCTGCGCGCGGCCGGCTTCGCGGCGGAGGTGGCCGATTTTCCGCAATACGGAAAAAAATCAGCCGGCCTGGTCGAGGAGTATCTGAACGGCCGGTACGGCACGGCCGAGGAGGTCGGACCTTACCGCGCCTCGATTCTTTACGCGGCCGATCGCTATGACGCCAGCTTCCAGATCAGGAAGTGGCTTGACGAGGGGAAAATCGTGATTTCGAACAGGTATGTCACGGCCAATATGGGACACCAGGGAGGAAAGATTGCCAACCCGCTCGAACGCAAATCATATTTTGACTGGCTAGACAAACTGGAATACGGCCTGTTCAATATCCCCAGGCCGGATCTTAATTTGATACTCCATGTCGATGCGGCGGTGGCGCAACGGCTGGTCGATAAAAAAGGCGACCGGGAGTACGTCGGCGGAGAGAAGCGAGATATCCACGAGGCGGACCTCGAACATCTGCGCAACGCGGAAAGGGTCTACCTGGAAATCGCCAAGACCTTTCCCGGCTTTTCTTTGATCGAATGCACTCGCGCGGGCGAGATTATGTCGCGTGAAGAGATCGCAGGCATGGTCTGGCTGCAAGTATCCCGCCTCCTGGGCGTTCCGGCGGTAGCGCACGCGCCGAACTTCAAAGAACTCCACGACCGGCAAATTCATGCGGAAAAAGAAAAATTCAAACTGAAAATCGAGCGTCTGTCGCCCGACGCTAAGCTGCCGACGCGGGGCCACGCAACCGACGCCGGCCTGGATCTGTATTCTTCCGACTTCTATTCCCTCTTGCCCGGCGAGCGGATGCTGGTACAGACCGGCATCAAGTTGGCCGTACCGGAAGGGTTCGTCGGCCTGGTCTGGGACAAAAGCGGTATTGCCAAAGACGGCCTCCACACTTTGGCCGGCGTGATCGATGCCGGTTACCGCGGTGAAGTCAAAATAACGCTGGTAAACCTTAGCCAGGATATCTATCACATCGCGCCCGGCCAGAAGGTCGCGCAGCTGATCATCCAGCGGATCGAATTGCCGGACATTTCCGAGGAAACGATCGATGATGCCACCGCCAGAGGCGATGGGGGGTTTGGGAGCACGGGTAAATTCTAAAAAATTTTGAATGATGAATTTTGAATCAATTTTGAATGCTTTAATGATTGAATTTTTCAAAATTAAGTAATTAGAAATTCAATCAAAATTTGAAATTCAAAATTAAAAATTATTTAAATATATGAACCATATCCACCGCATCTACGCTTTGAAAAACCTGCCGCCCGAGGTGGTGGCGGTCACCTTCGCCAAGTGCTCGCGCTCGCCCGAATCGTTCGACCAGATCGCCATGGAGCTGACCGAAGAGCAGTCGGCCGCTTTCAATGAAAAATGGGTGGTGAACTACGGCCACGGCTCGGTAGCCGAGCACGCCTTCATGAACGTGGCGATCGAGAATGTCTCGCTGATGGCGGTCGAGTGCCTGCAATCCAACCGCCTGGGTTCCTACACCGAAAAATCATCCCGCTACCAGATTTATAACCGCGATCGCGTTTATGTGCCGAACATCTTGAATAACGACCCGGAACTAAAAACCGCCTATCTATCGACCATCGACCAGCTCTTCACCGTTTACGAAAAATCGATCGATCCGATCAAGGCCGCGATCGAGAAACTTTATCCGAACCGTGCCGGCGACCCGGAAGCGGTCTGGCAGGCGAAGATCAAATCCAAATGGATCGACGTCTGCCGTTTCCTCCTGCCGAACGCGGTGCTGGCCAACCTCGGGATGAGCGTCAACGCCCGCACCATGGAATACGCCATCGTCAAGCTCCTGTCGCATCCGCTCGAGGAGGCGCGGCACATCGGCGCCGACCTGAAGCGGGTAGCGCTTGAAATCACCCCGACTCTGGTGAAATTCGCCGATCCGAACGAGGTCTACATCCTGAACGAACAGTTTATGCGCGGCAAGGCCTGGACGCTGGCGCAGGATTTGAAGAGTCCGGAATTCACCGGCGATAACAAGCTCTCGGTCGAACTGATCGACTACGACGCTGACGGCGAAGACAAAATTCTGGCCGGACTGATCTACAAATACCAGGCGATTTCTTTTAGCGAGGCGCTCGGCAAGGTACGGGCGATGCCGTTCGCGGAAAAGGAGCAGATCTTCCGCACCCTGCTCGAAAAACAGCGCACCATCTACGACAAGCCGCCGCGCGAATTCGAGTATCCATATTACACTTTCGACGTGCTGCTCGACCAAGGGGCGTACTACGATCTGAAACGGAACCGGATAATGACTCAGACGCCGCAGCTCCTCTCTGGCGAGTACGGCTACTACACGCCGCGCCTGTTTTCGCAGGTCGGCCTGGGCACTGATTACGCGAACGCCATGGATCGCGCCCATCAGACCGCGCGCCTGATCGCTAAAAAATATCCATACGAGGCCCAATACATCACCACCAAGGCGACCGCCCGCCGCTTCCTGATGAAGATGAATCTGCGCGAGGCCTTTTACTTCGTCGGCCTGCGCAGCCGCCAAGGCGGGCACTTCACCTACCGCAAGGTCGCCCAGATGATCTATGACCAGATCGCCCGCGTCCACCCGCTGACCGCGAAATATATTATGGTTGATAAAACCTAGAGGTCAACCAATAGTGAACAATAATCAATAAACAACGACAAAACAAGTAATAATTACGCCAAAGGAGGAATCGATGTTCTTTTACACGATATTCTTCATGTTCTTTCAAGCATTGTTTTATTTTTGCGTCGGTTCCTTCGCGGTGTTCCTGCTCGGAATAATATCCGGTCTGGTAAAACCCGCCGATACCCGCCTGGTCTTTGAGGCCTGCGCCGTGCTAATCGTCTTGTCGCCGATCTGCCGATTTATGGCAACGCAAATTCACCGCAAAATAAAACTCTTATCGATGAAAGGAGCGGCGTGATGTCAATTTGGATCTGGTGTGAGGACTGCGGCGGTCGATTCGAGATTAAACCCTCCTCATTCAAGATTGAGGATCTGGGCGGCGGCTCATTCCGCCTCACCGCCAGGTGCACCAACTGTTCAGAAAAAAGCATGGCACGCTATATACCAGCCAGTCCCGATTCGCCGGCCATCAAGCCGTCCCCGTCCGAAGGCGTCCCTCCAGAAGCACCGCCTGCTGAGACGCCTCCGACCGGTTCGCCCTTCGCCGAGACGATGGCGGAAATTTTACGAGAGGAGGGTTGCATGCACGGCGAAAACGAACCGCCCGGACCGACCCCGCCCCGGAGCGCGCCCGTCGGCCCGCAACCCGACAAGAAGTATTAACCCCTGAAGCAAGCCCGCATCCGCACGCGGGCTTTTTCTTGCCATTTTTCCAATTTTAAGATAAAATTCAATTGAAGTAAGGCAATAATATTTTGCCTTATTTTAGATAAATTTTACCGAAATAAAAAAGTTTGGCGTGTCCTTGTCGGCGCGCCTATGCGCATCCGCCGGGCACGGTTCAGCCCAAGGCTGAGAGGCGGCAAGCATCGGTAGTGAGTGAGCGCGCTGGGCGAACGAACGGTAGCCGACAAGGAGTACGTCAAACTTTTTAAGTATATGGGCATAACATCAAATATGGAAATATATGACGTAATCATCGGTCTGGAAATCCACGCCGAACTGGCCACCAAATCCAAGATGTTTTGCGCTTGTGACAACGACGCGCACGGCAAGGAGCCGAACACTACGGTCTGCCCGGTCTGCCTCGGACATCCAGGCGCCCTGCCCAAGGCCAACAAACAGGCGATCGAATGGACGATCCTCTTAGGACTGGCGCTTTCCGGCAAGATCAACCGGCTCTCCAAATTCGACCGCAAGAATTATTTTTACCCCGACCTGCCAAAGGGCTACCAGATTTCGCAGTTCGACCTGCCCTTTGTTTACGGCGCGATGCTCGAGGTGGACGGCGAGCCGATCGAGATCACCCGCATCCATCTGGAGGAAGACACCGGCAAATCGACGCATCCGGCCGGCAAACCCTACACCCTGGTCGATTTCAACCGCTCCTCCACGCCCCTGATCGAGATGGTGACCGAGCCGGTGATCGATTCTGCCGCCACCGCGAAAAAGTTCTGCCAGAATTACCAGCAGGTGCTCCGCTACCTCGATATCTCAAACGCCGACATGGAAAAAGGCGAGATGCGTTGCGAAGCCAATGTAAGTATCCAGGAAAAAGGCAAGTGGGAATATAAAAACGGACAAATCTTGCCCGTTGGCGATTACAAACTGAATCCGAAAGTGGAGATCAAAAACATCAACTCCTTCCGCGCGGTGGAAAAAGCGATCGAGTACGAGATCAAACGGCAGGAGCGCGCTTTATCCGAGGGCGAAAAATTAGTGCAGGAGACGCGCGGCTGGAACGAAGACAAGGCCGTTACGGTGAGCCAGCGCGTCAAGGAAACCTCGGCCGACTACCGCTACTTCCCCGACCCTGATCTGCCGCCGATCGCAGTCGACGACAAGTGGCTCGAAAAAATCAGATCGCACTTGGTCGAACTGCCCCTGGCCAAAAGCAAACGGTTTGTAAGCGAATACGGCTTGAACCAAACCGACGCCGATATTCTCTCCGGCGACAAGCATCTGGCCGAATTTACCGAGGAAACGATTTCCGAACTCGAGGCCTGGGCCAAAGCCGACGGCGATAACTGGGAAACGAACAAGATCCGCCTGGTAAAGCTGGCGGCCAACTGGCTGATCTCCGAATTATTCAAACACCTGAACAATGACAACCTGAACATCAGAGAAACCAAGATCACTCCGGAAAATTTTGCCGAGTTGATAATCCTGATCTTCGAAAACAAAGTCAACTCCTCGGCCGGCCAGGCGATCCTGGAAAAAATGTACAAAGGAGGCGGCGATCCGTCGGATCTGATGGCAAACATGGGGTTGGAACAGATCCACGACCAAGAACACTTAGAGGAAGTTGTCAAAGAAATAATCAACAAATTTCCGGCACAGGTTGCCGATTTCCGGTCCGGTAAGGAAAAGGTCCTGCAATTTTTGGTCGGTCAGGCGATGTCAGCCACCAAAGGCAAAGCCAACCCCCAAATTTTATTAGAAATTTTTAAAAAATTGCTGACGCGGTGACTTAGATCGATCCCGCATCGCGGGATCAGCCACGAAAGGCAAGGCCAATCCAAGCATCTTGATCGATTTATTCAAAAAATTAATTAACTAAAGAAAAAATATGGGATTAGTAGACAAATTAAGGGGGGTGCTTGGTTTTGAAAAACCGGGTTCCGGACCGGCCAAACAAGAATCGGAGGCGGAAACAAACTTGAGGATCGCGGAAACCGCCTACCCGCCCGAGGCGCGAAAAAAAGTCAGGGAGAGGGTGGCTGCCTCCGAGACCGCGAAAGTCGCCCAGGAAAAAACAACTCCCGAATCAGAGCTGGCACGGATCAGAGAATTGATTCCTTACTTCGCGCAACCGATTTTGCCGGAGCTAAGCGACAAGGAGTTGACTAAACTGCAGACGCAAGTAGAAAAAGCTATCGCTGACTTAAGCATCGTGCCGATAAGCGAGGGGACGGAAGAAGTGAAAAAAATCCTTGAAGAAAAAAAAGACGAAATAATTTCGACCCTGGGCCAAAAAATAGAAAGGCAGGCCAAGGCGTAAATTCGCGAAACAAAAAAACGGGCGCCTCTCTAAAACGAGGCGTCCGTTACGGTTTCTCGGCCAATGCCACCAGGAAGGCATGGACCAGGCGGACGGTGTCCGCGCGAGGAGTGTCGTCCGCGTAGCAGTCGAGCAGGATACAGGCGCGGGCGAGATCGTGCCCCCGGGCGTGCCGCGAGCGCAAGCGCCACGCCCTGGCTTGAGCCGTCTCCGCTTCTCTCTCAAGAAGCATCGCGGACAGGCCGCGTTCCAATTCTTGCCTCTCGGCGATCGTGTACTCGGAAAATTTGGCGCCGGCGCCGGCGAGGGTTTCCAGTATCTTAGCCGAATCTTTTTTGGTGATTTTGCGGGCGCGCTCAAGCGACTTGAGCAGTAAACGAAGTTGAAAATGATCCCGCAAGGGAATCGCCTCTGGTGCTGGCATGGATCGCTACCTCCTTCCTTTTTAAAATGAGCTCTCGATAGCCCCCGACGGGGCGAAGAGTGCAAGGGGATACTAGCATGGCCAGGAGTTAAAGTCAATGATAAATTGACCCGAGCGGCGCAAAATGATATACTTAAAAAGATGCGAAAAACCAGACAAAAATCTACCGACCGATCTTATCCACAAGCCGATTCAATATCAGCATACAATACCTCCGTTCCAGTAACGGGGGTATTTTTTATCGCTTAAGTTTAGTCCTTTTCAAATACTTTCGAGAAGGAGACGGCTATGCGAGAGGTTGAAAATGCGGCAAAAAATGATTTGGAATTGAGCATTGTTTGGTCGCGGGCGCATTGTATCTGCAAAAAATGCCGGCACTGCCACAGTAAACTTTGTGAACAA
>JAJYMT010000080.1 GCA_021786695.1 bacterium | reverse complement strand
GAGGAGATCAGCAGGAAGAAGGGTATCGAGTCGGCCGCGGACGTTCCGCCGGCGCCGATACCGGCCAAAACGGAGTTCAACGGCGTAATCAAACCGACTCCGACCCCGATCGAGCAAAAAATGATCAGCGAGTTCAGCTCGCCGGCGCACCGTTCAGTCAGCGTCTATAAGAAAATTTCCATCAGTTTCATTGCCGTCACGCTTGTTTTGGTAGCACTGGTTTCCTATTATTCTTTCGTCAAAACCACCATCATCGTCGAGCCGAAATCGTCTTTGGTGAGCGCCAGTTTATTCCTGGATGTCTACGACGAAAACACCGCGCCCAGCCAGGACGGCGGCCTGATCGGCATCGTCAAGTCAAAAGAACTGGCGATCGAAGGCAGCTATCCGGCCACCGGCGGGCAGGTGCTCGGAGAGGAAGCAATCGGCAAGGCGAAGATCATCAACAACTATATCAAGAACCAGCCGCTGGTGGCCACCACCAGATTGCTTTCGGCCGACAACAAACTGTTCCGGATCAAGGATACCGTCAACGTGCCGGCCGGCGGTTCGGTGGAGGTGGCGATCTACGCCGACCAGCCGAGCGCGGAAATGGCGATCGGACCGAGCAGATTTTCCATCCCCGGTTTATGGGCCGGAATCCAAGACAAGATTTATGCCGAATCGAGCGAGCCGGTGGTTTACCGGCAGAAAAAACAGCCGGTGATCGCGCAGGCCGATTTAGATAACGGCTCCAAAGAACTCAAAGACAAGTTGGTCAAGCAGGCGGAAGATGAAGCGGCAGCCGAATTCAAAAAATCGTATGATCAGGTGCTTTATAAAATTGATGATGGTTCCTTCAATGTGACGGCCGATGCCAAGGCGGGCGACGAAAAAGAAAGCATCCAGATCAAAGTCACGGTCAAGGTGGCGGTAGTGGCGTTCAAAGACGAGGTGGCTAAAAAATTGGCGGAACAGAAATTAAAGAACGGACTGGCGGCCGGCCGCGAGCTTACCGAATTCGATCGGAACAAGATCGCCTACAGTTTGACCAATTTCGACCTGGCCAAATCAAGCGCTTCAGTCGAGGCGAAGTTCGACGGCAAGGCGATGCCGAAGCAGGACGCGAGCTTTATCGACAAGGAAAAGCTGGTAGGCCTGTCCGCGGAGCAACTCAACCAATATTTGTCCGGCCTGCCGGAAGTAGCGGCCTTTGAAATCAAATTCAGCCCTTCGTTTCTGAAGCGGACGCCCAACACCTCCGACCATATCATCATCGAGTTGAAAAAATAGCGGCGGATTGACGAAAGTTCCTTTTTGCAATAAGATTATTACACCTTGGCGATTGATCTGCCCACCAAGCAGATTGCGGCTCCCGCCGCATCATTTGACTAAGCCGGTGAAACGAGAGCCCCGCTGTTTGTCGGGGAATTTGGGTGGAACCGCGGGATACTTTTAAAAGCCCCGTCCCAGCGCATCGTGTTTCGCGATGCATTGAGACGGGGCTTTGTTGTTCAGGCCAGCGTGACCTGGCATTCGTCTAATTTGAGCTTGGCCTTGCATCCGAGGCACTTGATACGGCATTCCAAGGCCAGAGACAGAGGAATTTTACCGCCGGAATTTTGTATCAACACCATCAGGTCGTTCGAGCCGCAGTGCGGACAGAATACCTTGAGCGATAACCGGTTGATTTCCATCGCGCGGCCCTCCCTTGTTTATTTAATTATTTATTATAATCAAAACCGACAATATGTCAAACAATACACAACTGGAAACGATCAGGCATTCCTTTTCTCATGTCTTGGCCGCGGCGGTGAAAGAGTTGTGGCCGGCAGTCAAGCTCGCCATCGGGCCGGCGATCGAGAACGGCTTTTATTATGATATCGATTTTGATATCGCGGATGAATCGCGGATTGATTCCGAATCAACGCGAATCAGTGATGCCGATTTACCCAAAATAGAGGAACGGATGCGTCAACTGATTGCCAAGGATTTGAAGTTTGAACGAAGCGAGGCGGAGGCCGAAAAGGCGGCGGCGGCAGAGAAAAAATCCGGCGCAACATACAAGGCCGAATTGATCGAGGACCTGATAAGCGCGGGCGAAAAAAAGGTCAGCTACTACACCGTCGGCGGATTTACCGATCTTTGCGCCGGACCCCACGTCGCCTCGACCGGCAAGTTGAATCCGGACGGTTTCAAGCTGCTCAAACTGGCCGGCGCCTATTGGCGAGGGGACGAAAAAAACAAGATGCTTACCCGCATTTACGGCGTTGCGTTTGAGACCGCCGAAGAATTGGCCGGACACCTAAGAATACTTGAAGAGGCGGAGGCGCACGACCACCGGAAATTGGGCAAAGAGCTGGAACTGTTCATGATTTCGGACGAGATCGGCAGGGGCTTGCCCTTGTGGCTGCCCAAGGGGGCGTTTATCAGAAAAAAACTGGAGGATTATATGTATGAACGGGAGCGCGCCGCCGGCTATGATTATGTCTACACGCCGATCCTGACCCGCGAAGAGCTTTACCGGAAATCAGGGCATCTGGCGCATTACCAGGACAGCATGTACAGTCCGATCGATATCGAAGGCGAGAATTATTACTTGAAGCCGATGAACTGCCCGCATCACCATATAATGTACAAGAATAAGCTCGTAAGTTATCGCGATCTGCCTCTGCGACTGTCTGACTCGAGCCCGATCCATCGCTTTGAGCGCTCGGGTACGCTCACCGGCCTGATTCGCGCCCGCTGTTTTTCGCAGAATGACGCGCATATCTATTGCGCTCGCACCCAGCTGAAATCCGAACTGATCTCGGTGATGAAAATGTTCGCCGAGGTTTACGAGGACTTCGATATCAAGGGCTATTGGTTCCGCCTGTCACTCCCTGATTTTTCCGACCGGGAAAAATACGGCGATATCGAAAACAAAGAGATGTGGGAGGAATCGGCCCGGGCGGCGCGCGAGGTCTTGAAGGAACTCGATCTGAAATTCGAAGAGGCGTCAGGCGAGGCGGCTTTTTACGGCCCCAAGATCGACGTGCAGATCAAGAACGTCCACGGCAAAGAAGACACCATCGCCACCGCGCAGGTTGATTTCTATATGCCGGAGAAGTTCGATCTGAAATTCGTCAACCAAAAAGGAGAAGAGGAGCGGCCGGTAATCATCCACCGGGCGATCATGGGATCATTCGATAGATTTTTTTCTTTCCTGGTCGAGCAGTACGCCGGCGCCCTCCCGCTCTGGTTGTCGCCCACGCAGGTGAAGATCTTGTCGGTCGGTGAAACGCATGTCGGTTTCTGCGAAAAATTGGCGGCGGAATTCGCGGCCGGAGATATCAGGGCGGAAGTGGACAAGGCCGACGAGACGGTCGGCAACAAGATCCGCAAGGCGGTGAACGAAAAGGTTCCGTATATGCTGGTGGTGGGCGATAAGGAAGTCGATTCGGATAAGCTCGCCGTACGCGAGCGGGGGAGCAGGGATACCCGGCAGATCAGCAAGGAAAAATTTATCGAAGAGATAAAAGAGAAAGCCGGCCGACGGTTATAACGGTTTGAATAAAGTTAAAATTTTGCTATAATGGCTATGCCGTTAAATTGCTTTTGTTTTAGCAATTTTTTTATTTGAAAGATGAGAAAAAAAACATATCACATTATTACAATCGGATGTCAAATGAATAAATCCGATTCCGAGCGGATCGCCGGCTATTTGGAGCGGCTTGGTTATGTTTGGACGGACAAGCGCGAGAAGGCGGGCGTGGTTGTCACGACGACTTGCGGTGTCAGACAGTCGGCGGAAGACAGAGTTTATGGAATCGTGCCGAAGATTAAAAAGGAAAATCCCAAAGCGGTTGCGGTCGTGACCGGTTGCTTGGCCGGACGTACGGATGTGCAGAAGCGACTGAAAGAGAGCGTCGATATCTGGTTACCGATAAATGATCTCGATGGGTTGGGGAGGAGATTGCAAAACATCGTCCCTCGACACCCGACCTCGGTGATCGAGGTCGGGTGTCGAGGGATTCGAAAATCGGATTCCTCACCCGCCAGCAGGCGGACTCGGAATGACAAAGAGGGCAGTATCGGCGGCTATCTCAGCATCAATCCTAAATACGAATCGAATATCAGCGCTTTCGTGCCGATCGGCAACGGCTGCAATAATTTCTGTGCTTACTGCGTGGTGCCGTACGCGCGAGGACGGGAAGCGTACCGGCCGGCAGAGGAGGTTTTGGCGGAGGTCAAGAGCTTGGTGAAAAAGGGGTATAAAGAAATTATTCTTATTGCTCAAAATGTAAATTCTTATAAATCCGAAGTACGAAATTCTAAATCCGAAACAAATCCAAAATCAAAAATCCCCGCTTCGCCGGAGCTTCAGCGAGGCGAGCAAAATCAAAAATTAACACCAATTAACTTTGCTCGATTATTAAAACAAGTAAATAGTATTTCAGGTAATTTCTGGATCCGGTTCGCCACCAGCCACCCCAAGAACATGTCGGAGGAACTGATTGAGACGATCGCCGGCTGTGAGAAGGTCTGCCATCAGATCCATCTGCCGGCGCAAGCGGGGGACAACGAAGTGCTGAAAAGGATGAACCGCAAGTACACCAGGGAGCATTATCTGGGGTTTTTAAAGAAAATCAGAGCGGCGATGCCGGACGCATCAATCTCAACCGACGTGATCGTCGGTTTCCCGGGCGAGACGAAACAGCAGTTCAAGAATACGGAAAAACTTTTTCGTCAGGCCAAGTTTGATATGGCTTTTATCGCGCAGTACAGTCCGCGTCCGGGCACGGCCGCCGCACGCTTTAAAGACGATGTGATGAAGCGGGAAAAAAAGCGCAGGGAAGAGGCGTTGACAAAAATTTTGCGGCAAACGGCGCTGACCAATAATAAAAAATATTTAGGGAAAACGGTCGAAGTCATGATCGACGGGCGGAAAAATGAAGTCCGCTTCGGCAAGACCAAAACCGGTAAAAATGTTAAAGTTAAAACAGGGGTAAATGGCAAGATGAGGATAGGCGATATCGTGAAGGTAAAAATAGACGCCGTGAAAGAATTTAATTTGAGCGGAACGGCAGCCCGCTCCCTAAAATGAAAAACCCCCGAACTTGCAGTTCGGGGGTGGAGTCGCGGGCCTAGGCCCTGATGAAAAGTCCGTTGCGCCGCATTTCTTTCTGCGGCTCGAAATAATGGCGGCGGTAAGAGAAAAAGAGCGGCTGGTCGTCTTCGTCGCGGTAGCAACAGGGGCAGACGTAGGAGGTTTCGATCTGGCCCGGTCTTATGCCGGCGCGCTCCAGTTGCTCCAGGATGATACCGGCCAGATCAAGCTGCCAGTGATCCTTATCCTTGCCGGGATGGAGGTGTTGCGGATAAAAGATCAACGCGTCTTGAACCGGCTTATCGACCTCGTTGCAATTGACGCATATGCCGGTCCAGAGGGCGATACGCAGGGTGTCGAGCGGATAGCCCATTTGCTGGACCCTGATCATCGTCCGGCCGGGCATATCATGACCGGCATTCATCCAGCTGATGTGGGTCGTGCCGACCAATCCCAGGTTGCCGTAGGCGGCTTCGTAAACGAGGTGGGGACAGTCCCCGGTCGTGCTGCCGATTATGCTCGGCAAAAGCCGGTCGGCAAGATTTTTACCCGGAAGAGGAAAGCGGTTGTAGTCGTACATCAATCCGTCCGCCTCGAATTGACGGTTCGCGTTGTTGATGTTCCAGGCGGTCGTTTCCACCCGATGGCCGTGCTTGACTCGAAGCGGGAACAGGCTGTGCCCGGGACCGTAGAATCGGTCCAGGAAGCCGGTCAATTGCGGCGAACCGCCGTTAAAACCCTCCTTTACGCAACCGAGATCGTTGGTCAAGACGCAGTGTTTGGATTTGATGCTTTCAAAGATCGCGATCCTGTTTCCCTCGAATTTCGTGAGAATCAAGTTATCCCCTCCCGTAAGTTTTTTGGTTTTCCGCTTATCTTAAAATAATTTTTTAATCATGTCAAGGACCGAAACGGTAAAAAATAATTTAGTGGTAATATTGGGCCCGACTTCTTCCGGGAAAACCAGGATCGCGGTGGCGTTAGCCGCTAAGTTCGGCGGCGAAATCGTTAGCGCTGATTCGCGTCAGGTTTACCGCGGCATGGATGTGGGCACGGGGAAGGACTTGGGGGAATACAATTATCAATTACCAATTACCAATTACAAATTAAACTCAAAATTAAAAAAGGCCAAAAATAAAACAGAAATAATCAAGGTGCCTTACCATTTGATTGACGTGGCAGAGCCGAAAGAGATTTTTGATCTGGCGAAATATAAAAAATTGGCGGAGGCGGCGATTGATGACATTATTTCGCGCGGCAAGTTGCCGATCCTGGTCGGCGGTTCGGGACTGTATCTGCAGGCGGTCGTTGACGGCTACCGATTGGCGAACAGGGGAGCCGACAGGGAGATGCGGATGAAGCTTGAACGCCTGGACAGGGAAGAGCTGTTCAAACTGCTCGGAAAAATTAAACCGAAACTGGCCGAGCAGCTGAATCAAAGCGATCGGAACAATAAGCACCGGCTGATGCGATATTTGGAAATAATCGAGGCGGGCGAAGAGGTACTGCGCAAGCCACGAGGCGAAAAAAAATATCACACCTTGATTCTCGGACTGGACCGGTCGACCGCGGAACTCGATCAAAGGATCCAGTATCGCCTGCTTGAACGGCTGGAAAAAGAAGCGATGGTGGAAGAGGTGAAGCGATTATATGACCAGGGGGTGGACTGGAAACGGCTGGAGGGTTTCGGCCTGGAATATCGTTTTATCGCTAAACACCTTCAGGGAAAATTGACTTACGAAGAGATGGTTGCGCAGCTTTTCCGGGCGATAAAGAAATTCGCCCGCCGCCAACGCACCTGGCTTCGGCGCTGGGAGCGCCAGGGCGCGCAGATCCATCGGGTAAAAAATCAGCAGGGCGCGGAAAAACTGGTCACAAAATTTTTAAGAGCCGGGTCGTAGCGACCCGGCTCTTTTTTTACTTGAGTCCGGAGAGGCAATTCCGCTCGCAGTTGTCCCGATTCAATTCGGGGTGCGGGCATTGTTCACAA
>JAJYMT010000005.1 GCA_021786695.1 bacterium | reverse complement strand
AATTGATTTTTTTGATGATCGGCGCGAAGACCGGCAGCTTAAGGAGCGCCGCTTGGGCGTAATATTTTCCCGGCCGGGTCGAAAGCAGTTTGACGATCAATCCGACCGTAACGATCGAGCCCACGCCCCAGAGTATGCCGTGGTTGACGATACTGTCGCTGACTCCGATCAGTATCTTAGTGGCCAGCGGCAGTTCGGAATTGAAGTCCTTGAGCATGGCGGTGATTTTCGGCACCACCACGATCATCATAAAAACGCCGATGCCGCCCATGGAAAAAATCACCACCAGCGGATAGGTGAGCGCGCCCTTGACCCGCGACACCAGCTGGTGCTGTTTTTTCATCTGGATGAACAGTTGCCCGAGGACGTTTTCCAGTTTGCCGGAGAGTTCGCCGGCTTCGATCATATTGATGAACAATTCGCCGAAGATGCCGGTATGCGGCCGCAAGCTGTCGGTGAACGATTTGCCCTTTTCCACATTGATCGCGATATCGGTCAACACCTTCGCCAATCGGGCGCTTTCCGTCTGCTTGGCCAGGGTCTGGAGCGCCACCAAGAGCGACACGCCCGCTTTAAGCATGATGCCTAGATGCTGGACGAAAAATAATTTTTCCGAAGCCGGGACGCGCGACAGTTTGAGCAGAAAGGCGTTGATTTTGTCCATGGCGCTTTCGCCCGGCTGTTGCGGTTCGCCGGCCGCCGCCGGCGTTTCTTTTATGAGGGGAATCTCTGGCATATGCGGATGATGAATTAATTATTCCTTGGTGACGCGCAGAATTTCCTCGATGGTGGTGATGCCGTTCTTGGCTTTGATGAAGCCGTCTTCGACCATGGTAATCATATGCTGTTCGAGCGCCGCCCGCTTGATATCCGTTTCAGTGGCCTTTTTCAGGATCATTTCCGACAGTTCGGGCGTGATTTCCAGGATTTCATAGATGCCGATGCGGCCGCGGTAGCCGGTGTTGTTGCACTGCTTGCAGCCCTTGCCGCGGTAAAACAAGAGGGAAGCGACATTCTGCTGGTGTTCGACAATCACTTTTTCCCGCTTTAGCGTTTCCATGATGCTCGGCAGATCAAGCGCTTTTTCCAGTTCGGCAATCATATTTTTGTCCAGGTTGTAGCTTTGGATGCAGTTGGCGCAGATTTTGCGCACCAGCCGTTGGGCGATGATCAGATTGGTGGTGGTCGCCACCAGGAAGGACGGCACCCCCATGTCGGAAAGACGGGGCAGGGTGGTGACTGCGTCGTTGGTGTGCAGGGTTGAGAGCACCAGATGGCCGGTCATGGCGGCGTGGATGGCGATCTCGGCCGTTTCCTGGTCGCGGATTTCGCCTACCATAATTATATCCGGGTCCTGGCGCAAGAAAGCGCGCAGACCGGCCGCGAAGGTGAAGCCGATCTTGGTGTTGACCTGCGATTGGTTGACGTGCGACATCCGGTACTCGATCGGGTCTTCGATGGTGGAGATGTTGACTTCGGGTGTGTTAAGGATATTCAAAACGGTGTAGAGGGTGGTGGTTTTGCCGGAGCCGGTCGGCCCGGTGACCAGAAGCATGCCGTGCGGCTTGTCGATGTTGCGCTTCAGCACCTCGAGCGACTTCGGCTGCAGTCCGAGCTGTTCGAGCGTCAGCACCTGCGCCTTTTCGCGTAACAGGCGCATCACGATTTTTTCGCCGTCAAAGGTCGGAATGATCGAGACGCGGAAGGCGACTTTATATTCTTTGTTGGAAATTTTGAACCGGCCGTCTTGGGGTAAACGGTGTTCATCTACTTTAAGATTAGCCAAAATCTTGATACGGGCGGAAATGCCTTGCTGGACGTTTTTCGGCAAGGTCATCACATGGCGCAGGATGCCGTCGATGCGGTAGCGGACGTTGATTTCTTTTTCGTCCGGCTCGATATGGATGTCGGAGGCGTCCTCGAAGACGGCGTACTCGAGCAAGGTGTCGACGATCCGCACCACCGGCAGGTCAGTGGCCAATTTCTTCAGGTCTTCGTCCGAGGCCTCGGCGCCGGAGGAAATGGCGGCGGTTTCAGCCGTCAGATAATCGAACTCCGCCTTCAAGCTTTTGTGGTATTGCTTGAGTCCGAGCGAAATCGATTCCGGCGTCGCCAGATAGATTTTTACCTCCAGTCCGGTTTTTTTGCGGATGAATTCGAATGTTTCCAAATCCTCCGGATCGGTGGTGGCGAGTTTGATCGATTTAGGATCGCTGTCAAAGGCGATCAGGTTGTGAGTCGAGGCGATCGGCTCCGGAATCGAAAGCAAGACATCTTTACGGATGCTCTGGTCTTTCAGGTTGATGAAGGGCAGCTTGAAATATTTAGCTGCGTTTTCATAAAGCGAGGACGGGCTTAAGACCTTTTTTTCGATCAGGTAGTCCTCGATTTTTTTTCCGGTTTCGCTCGCTTCTTTGGCGAACTGGTCGAATTCGGTCGCGGGCAGAATTTTGCCCTCAACCAAAATCTCCTTGATTTGTTGAGTGTTTAACATCGGGTAGTGTTAATATGTGATTATTATACCACAAAAAACCTCTCAGCCACAAGGATAAATTCAATTTTCGGCGCCAGCCGGCGAACCGTTCAATGCCGTCCCGGTTTTTTATTTTGTTTTTTGATCCGAAATGTGGTAAAATATCGGTACAAAAACGAGCAATGGCAATCACCTGGTCTACAATTTTGAATTACGCGGATTTGGCAAAGCAACGATTTGCCGATTTTATTTTAGTGCTACTGAATTCACGCCAGCACAAGATTTATCTGGCGGCTAACCTGCTTGCCAACCTCTTTGTTTGGGCCGCAAGCGCGGTCGTTTATCGCCTGGCGGCTCAAGGCACCCTGATACTTCATTACAATGTGGATTTCGGCGTGGACTATCTCGGCGAAGGATACAATGTTTTTTTGCTGCCCGTATCCGCAACGGTCGTTCTGGCTCTTAATTTTTATCTGGTTTACGCCGTTTCCCGTTATCGCCCGGACAAAATCATTTCCAATCTTCTATTCGCCGGCGCGCTCGCCGTCAATCTGCTGATCCTGGTAAGCGAGTATTTTTTGTATCTAATTAACTATCAATAGGGGGTAACCCCGAGACAAGGAGCAATCGATTATGCAGGAATTTTATTTGCTCAGGATTTTGATTCTGTCGGCGCTGGCCTTCGGTTTCGCCATCGCCTGGACGCCGCTCCTCACCCATTTTTTGTACAAATACAAGATGGGCAAGAGCATCCGTAACGGCGGCGCGACGCCGATCTTTTCCAAATTACACGCCGGCAAGGCGGGCACGCCCGTGATGGGCGGCCTCTTGATCTGGGTGACGGTTTTGATTTTCTCGTTGGTTTTTTATTATCTGGGGCGGTTTTTCCCGGATTCGTTCCTTGCCAGAATGAATTTTTTGTCGCGCAAAGAGACGCTCTTGCCCCTGGGCGCGCTGGTGGCGACCGCTCTGGTCGGCTGGTTTGACGATTGGCTCGATGTCCGCGGCAAGGGCGTGTTCGGCGGCGGCGGCTTGAAGGTCCGCCACCGCCTGATTATTTATACTTTGATCGCGGCCATCGGCGCCCTGTGGTTTTATTTCAAGCTCGATTGGGACACTTTCCACGTGCCGTTCCTGGGGAATTTCCAGGTCGGTTGGCGGTATATTCCGATCTTCATCTTCGTGATCGTCGCCACCTCTTTTTCGGTCAATGAGACCGACGGTTTGGACGGACTGGCCGGAGGCATCCTGATGACCAGTTTCGCGGCCTACGGCGTGATCGCCTTTGCCACCGGCCGTTACGACTTGGCCACTTTTTGCGCGGTGATCGTCGGCGCGCTTTTGGCTTTTCTTTGGTTTAACATCAATCCGGCGCGCTTTTTCATGGGCGACACCGGATCGATGGGGCTGGGCGTGACCCTGGGCGTGATCGCCATGCTGACCAACAGCGCCTTGATTCTGCCTCTGGTCGGCCTGGTTTTCCTGGTCGAGTCGGCGTCGGTGATTATCCAACTCACTTCAAAGAAGCTCAGGGGCGGCAAAAAGGTCTTCTTGTCTTCGCCGATCCATCACCACTTCGAAGCGATCGGCTGGCCGGAGCCGAAGATCGTGATGCGTTTCTGGGTGATCGGCGGCGTGAGCGCGGTCTTGGGGCTGGTGGTATTTTTACTGGATAAGGCGTATTGAATGCAAAATGTAAAAATCAAAGTGTAAAATGACATTGTAAAATAAAAAATTTTCAATTACATTTTGCATTTTAAATTGTCATTTTGATTTTTGCATTTTGATTTTTGCATTAATGACGAAGCTGAAACAAAAAATTGAAAAATTTCTAAGCATTCGCGTCGAAGGCCACGAGCCGGATAAAATCCTGATCCTGACGGTCATCGGCATCATCCTGTTCGGATTGGTGATGCTGACCAGCGCCTCGGGCGGCTATGCCTACCTCCGTTATCACGACGGCTACTATTTTTTAAAGCATCAGCTGGAGGCGCTCCTGATCGGCGTTTTGGGCTGTTATTTTTTTAGCCGATATAATTACCATAATTTGCGCCGGCTGTCTTTTTGGATGCTGGTGGTCTCGGTTCTGCTCTTGGTTCTGGTGTTCGTGCCCGGATTATCGTCCGCCGCCAACTTCAAGGCGCGCAGTTGGATCAACGTCTTCGGCTTTTCGCTGCAGCCGTCAGAGTTGGTAAAACTGACCTTCCTGATCTATCTGGCCGGCTGGCTCGAGGGCCGCAAACAGAAACAGCTGGAGGATTTTTCGCAAGGGCTGTTGCCGTTTCTGTCGGTACTCGGCCTGATTGCGATCCTGATGCTCAAACAGCCGGATTTCGGCACTTTTTTCATCATTCTGGTCGTTTCACTTACGGTATTTTATGTGAGCGGAGGGAATTTGAAGCATCTTTTGGGCCTGGGCGCGCTCGGTTTTTTGTTTCTGCTCCTGGCCGTCAAAGCCATGCCGTACCAGATGGACCGCATCAACTGCTATCTCGAGCCGTCCGGCAAGGCCGACAGCGCCTGCTACCAGGTGAATCAGGCGCTGATCGCCATCGGTTCGGGCGGACTGTGGGGCCGCGGATTCGGCGAGTCGCGCCAGAAGATGATGTATCTGCCCGAGGTGTCTGGCGACTCGATTTTCGCGATCATCAGTGAGGAACTCGGCTTGTTTTTTTCTCTGGCGATCGTTGCCGGTTTTATTTTCCTCTTTTGGCGCGGCGTGCGTATCGCCAAGCGCGCGCCGGACAATTTCGGCAAGACCCTGGCGCTCGGCATCTCCACCTGGCTCGCCGTGCAGGCACTGATCAATATCGGCGGCATGAGCAATTTATTGCCCATGACCGGCGTGCCCTTGCCGTTCATCAGCTTCGGCGGCTCGGCGATCATGGCGGCGCTCATCGCTCTCGGGGTGTTGATAAATATCAGTAAACAGACGAGAAGTCAGTGAACAGTGAACAGTGAACAGTGAACAGTGTTTCTTTTGGTTGTTATTGCGGCCTTGAGCCGCAATCCAGGGGTAAGAGTGCGAATTCTATGGTCATAAAAAAAGTCATCATCATTCATGGCTGTCCATCAAATGCTGAAAAAGCCATGAGCCCAGAAACCAGAACCTATGATAAGCATTGGTTGCCTTGGCTGGTGCAACAACTGTGCGCAAAAAATATTGAAGTCGTAGCGCCGCTGATGCCGACTCCTTGGCATCCTGATTATGAAAAGTTTAAAACAGAGTTTGAAAAATCTGCCGTTGACAAAAATACAGTGCTGGTCGGCCATAGTTGCGGCTGCGCTTTTTTGGTGCGCTGGCTTGGAGAAAGCAAGCAACAAATCTCCAAGCTTATCTTGGTCGCTCCCTGGAAAATTGCTGATAAAGATGATGAATTCAGACCAAAGTTTTATAATTATGCAATTGATACAACAATTAAAGATAGAGTGAATAAAATTATAATATTCACCGCCGATGATGAAGAAGCCGATGGTAAAAAAAGTATGAAAATATTTCATGAAGCGCTGGGCGGCGAGGTGATTGAGCTTGAGGGTAGGGGCCATTTCACCGAAAGCGATATGAAGACGACGGAATTTCCCGAGTTATTGAAAGTAATTTTGCAGTAAAAATTATGGAACGCGCGACCAAAAAAATTTTGCTAACCGGCGGCGGCACCGGCGGGTCGGTGACGCCGCTCCTGGCCATCGCCGAGGGCCTGCGCGCGCGCAGCGAGGCGGGTGAGTATAATTTTTTGTGGGTCGGCACCGAGGGCGGCTTGGAACGCGAGATGGCGGAACAGGAGGGAATCGCCTTCAAATCGATACCGGCCGGCAAATGGCGGCGTTATTTTTCGCTGAAAAATTTTAGCGGCATTTTTTTGACTGCCGCGGGCTTCGTCCGTTCGCTCCGCCTGATCAGGAAGTGGCATCCGGAGCTGATACTTTCCGCCGGCAGTTTTGTCAGCGTCCCGGTCGTCTGGGCCGGCTGGCTCTTGCGCGTGCCGGTCGTTATTCATCAGCTGGACGCGCGGCCCGGACTCGCCAACCGCCTGATGGCGCCCTGCGCGCGCGCGATCACGGTCACCTTTGAAAAATCGCTCAAGGACTACGGCCGCAAGGCGGTCTGGACCGGCAATCCGATCCGGCCGCGGCTCTACGAAAAATATCTAGAGCACCGGGCAAAGATCAAAGACGACGGCTCGCTGCCGGTCGTGCTCGTCATGGGCGGCGGTACCGGCGCGGCGTTCATCAACCGGCTGGTCGAAGAAAGTATCGGCGAAATTTCCAACTGGTGCGAGGTCATCCATATTACCGGAAAAAACAGAAGCGGCGAAAAGATCGAAGCGGATAATTACCAGAGTTATGAATTCTTGAACTTGGACGAACTCTCCTGGGCTTATGCCGCCGCGGATTTCGTTATCACCCGCGCGGGGATCGGGGCTCTGACCGAACTGTCGGCGCTCGGCAAGCCGTGCATCATTATCCCGATGCCGGGAAGCCATCAGGAAGATAACGCACAGGTCTTCCACGAACAACGCGCCGCTCTGGTATTGAAGCAGGACGAGCTCGACGCCACGATTTTCACCAAGATTTTGCAGCAGTTCATCGCCGATCGGCCTCTTATAAAAGAATACGCCGGGAATATAAAAAAAGTGATGAAGACGGATGCCCTGGGACAAGTATATGCAATTGTGAATAACCTATTGAAAAACTGAAGATAACTTTTTATATTTTTGCTATTATTAAACAAACAATAATTTTAGATACTACACCCTTGACATTAGATAATTTTAGCGATATCCTTTTAACCACGTCAGA
>JAJYMT010000025.1 GCA_021786695.1 bacterium | reverse complement strand
TTATAATTTTTTCTTTGATCGCTTTTATTCTTTATACGATCGTTCCGCCGATCGCAACGGAGGTCGGCGACTTGGGCCAAAATTTTCCGGCCTATCTGGAAAAAGTTAGCGGCAGTTTTTCCGCCTTGCAGGATTTTTCGCTGAAACACGGCATTGATCAGAACATCGGCTCCGGCCTGGATTTTGTGAATTCCAACCTTCAATCGGCTGCCGGCGGCGTTTTTACCACCGTTTCCGGTATTTTCGGAAGCATCGTTTCTTTCTTCCTGGTGCTGGTGCTGACTTTTTATATGGTGGTCGAGGAAAACGCGATCAAGAAGCTGGTCTGGTCGATCGCCCCGAGCGAGCATCAGACCTACGTGATGCAATTGATCAACCGTATCCAGAAAAAAATCGGCTTGTGGCTGCGCGGCCAATTGATCCTTTCATTGTTTATTTTTTTTCTGGTCTACATCGGTCTGCTGATCCTGAAGGTCAAATATGCCTTGGTGCTGGCATTGATCGCTGGCATTACCGAATTCGTGCCTTATTTGGGGCCGATCATCGGAGCGATACCGGCGGTGTTTCTCGCCCTGACCCAGTCGCCGGTGCTGGCGCTGTTCGTGGCGGTCTTTTATTACGTGGTGCAATGGACGGAAAATAATATTTTGGTGCCGAAGGTGATGCAGAAGACCGTCGGCCTGAATCCCCTGATCAGCATTACCGTATTATTGATCGGCTTCCAGGTCGCCGGTATTGCCGGAGCGGTGCTTTCCATACCGGTCGCGACGGCCGTCAATATTTTCGTCGGCGACCTGTTTGCGAGCAAACACGCGGCTGGCGAGGAATTTTCAGAATAAACTACCAAATAAAAAAATCCGTTTCGACGACGGACTTTTTTATTTAAGTTGGTGCCGCGAGAGACCCGCCCGCCTGACTTGCCGTCAGGCGTGTCGGGCGGGCGGGTCGTCCCGCACGATTGCTGCGCCCCGCATTTTGCGGGGCGGGATCGCTCGCACGCTCGCGAAACTCAAGTACCTTGGTGGGCAAAGAGGGAGTCGAACGCGGCGGAAGCCGCACCCCGTCAGTATGTCACCTTATGATGATATTATACCTTTTATTGTGTATTTATTTTTTGGTTATTTTGTCCGGTTTGTCAGGTGAGAGTTCTCGTTCTCCACTCAACTCAAAACAAAAAACGCCCAGGAGGACGTTTTTTGTTTTGTGCCGCGAGAGAGAGTCGAACTCTCATGGAATCGCTTCCACACGATTTTGAGTCGTGCGTGTCTACCAGTTTCACCATCGCGGCCAGGGTATTATTTGATGTGCGTACCTGCCCCGCTATTTGAGCGAAGCCGAAAATGAGCGGGGTATACCATCCGCCTCCACCAGTTGGCGGATGGCGGACCACCACTTGCCCGAGAAACAAAAAAGCGAGCCATCGGGGCTTGTTTTTATGTATTATAAGTCAGGTTTTTAAAATTGTCAAAGTTGTCCGATTACAGTATAATATAGAAGTCTATGGGCAAAATTATCTCGGTGGTAAATCAAAAGGGAGGAGTGGGCAAGACCACGACCGCGGTCAATCTTGGGGCGTATTTGGCGTATCTCGGCAAACAGGTGTTGCTTGTCGATATTGATCCGCAGGCCAATGCCACTTCCGGGCTCGGCATCGACCACAAAAACCTGGAACACGGCGTCTACGAGGCGCTGGTCGGCGATAAGAAAATTTATGAAGTGATCAGGCGGACGCTTCAAGACGGCTACCAGCTGGCGCCCGCGACCGTTTCTCTGGCCGGCGCCGGCATCGAGCTGGTTTCGATGGACGAGCGTGAATTCCGCCTGAAAAACATCCTGGAGGAAATCAGGGACGAATACGACTTTATCATCGTCGACGGTCCGCCGTCCCTGGGCCTCTTAACCATCAACAGCTTGGTTTCAGCCGACGAGGTGCTGATTCCGATCCAGAGCGAGTACTACGCGCTCGAAGGACTGGGACAGCTTCTGAATACCATTTCGTTGGTGCAAAGCAATCTCAAACCGGAACTGGGAATATTGGGCGCAGTCATCACTATGTACGACAAGCGCAACCGTCTGTCTGAATCGGTGATGAAAGAACTTTACCAGTATTTTCCGAATAAGATTTTCCGCTCAATCATTCCGCGAAGCGTCCGGCTGGCCGAGGCGCCGAGTTACGGCCGCTCGATCCTTCATTACGATCCGCGGTCGCGTGGCGGCCGGGCGTACGAGAAATTGGCGAGGGAGATACTCGGGGCAAGTTAAAAGTCCAAAGTCCAAAGTTCAAAGTGATTGTCGCTCGGCGGAGCCGAACTTCCTAACTTTTAACTTTTAACTTTTAACTTTTAACTTGATAAATATGGCCAATGGACTCGGACGCGGACTTAGTTCCCTGATTCCGCAAAAAATCAATAAAGTGGCCGGCGCCGGCGCGGCCGGCGAATCGGTGGTGCTGACTGCCAGCGACGACGAAAAGGGCAGGGTGCTCGCGATCGAACCGGGAAAGATTTCCGTCAATCCGCAGCAGCCGCGGAAAAATTTTTCCGAAGCGCAACTGGCTGAACTGGTCGAGTCGATCAAGCAATACGGCATAATCCAGCCGCTGATCGTGACTAAAAAATCCGGCGGCTACGAGCTGATCGCCGGCGAGCGGCGTTTGCGCGCCGCCAAACAGCTTCAGCTAAAAACCGTGCCGGTAATCGTGCGCGAGGCAAAGGAGCAGGAGAAACTGGAACTGGCGCTGATCGAAAACCTGCAGCGCGAAGACCTGAATCCGATCGAGACCGCGCTTGCCTACAGGAAATTGATGGAAGAGTTCAGTATGTCGCAGGAAGACATGGCCAAGCGCGTCGGCAAGGCGCGCTCCTCGGTCGCCAACACTCTGCGCTATCTGGGGTTGCCGGAGGAGATCCAGCTGGCGCTGATGCAGGAAAAGATTACCGAAGGACACGCGAAAATCTTGGCCGGGCTCGACGGCGAGAATAAACAGCTCACCCTCTTCAGAAAAATCATCCATACCGGCCTGAACGTCGAATCGGCGCATGATGAATCGCGCCGGATGGGCGGCACCAAGCAGGCCCGGGTCCAGATCAACTACCAGGACAAGGACAAGGAATTCGCCTTGCGCCAATTTTTCGGCGCCAAGGCGGAAATCCACCGCAAACAGAAAGGCGGCCAGATCATCATCGATTTTTTTTCCGACGAGGAATTGAACGGGATTATTGAGAAGGTAAAAAAGTAAAATTCCTGAATTATCGATAAAAAACCCATCTTTTTTTGACGGGTTTTTTGTTTGCCAAGCGAGGATAAAATATAGTATGATTATTGCATAAAAAGGAAGAGAGGCCTTTTTTAATTTCGTCGATTCGTAATATTAGTAGCTTATCCCTTCCGCCAAGGCGGCGATAATTCGCGGGTTTATGTCTTTCGTCCATCTGCATAATCATTCCCACTATAGTTTGCTCGACGGCCTGACCAAGATCGACGAGCTGATTCAGCGCGCCATCGAGGACGGAGCGCCGGCGGTGGCGCTGACCGACCACGGTTCGATGTACGGCGTGATCGAGTTCTATCAAAAGGCCAAGAAAGCCGGCATCAAGCCGATCATCGGCGTCGAGGCCTATTTGGCGCCGAACTTGATGTCGGACAAGAACACCAAGCAGGACGAGCGCAACTATCATCTTTTGTTGCTGGCGAAAAATTTGACCGGCTATCAGAATCTGCTTAAACTGGTCTCGATCGCGCACCTGGAAGGGTTTTACTACAAGCCGCGGATCGACTGGCCGACCCTGGCGAAACACGCCGAGGGGCTCATCTGTTCTACCGCCTGCCTCGGCGGTGAGATTCCGCAGCTGATCCAGGCCGGAAACATGAATAAGGCCAGGAAGAGGATACTCGAATATCAGGGGCTGTTCGGCAAGGGAAATTTTTATCTGGAAATCCAGCATCATCCCGATCTGGAAGGCCAGGCGGAAACTAACCGGTCGATGATCGCTCTTGCGCACGAACTCAGGATACCGCTGGTCGCGACTAACGACATCCATTATCTTAAAAAGGAGGATTATGACGTTCAGGACGTGCTCCTGTGCCTGCAGACCAAGAAGAAATTGGACGATAAGGATCGGATGGAAATGCACGGCAGCGATTTTTATTACAAGCCGGCGGTCGAGATGATCGAGGCGTTCAAGGAAGCGCCGGAAGCGGTAAAGAATACCTTGGCCGTTGCTGAGGCCTGCGATCTGGAGTTGGAGCTCGGCAATATCCAGTTGCCGGGTTTTTCTTTACCGGACGGACGGACTGAAGACGATTATTTGAAACAACTTTGCCTGGAGGGGATAAAAAACAGGTATGGCCTCGATTACGAGGCGCTGGACCGGGTAAAAAAAGAGCGGCTTGATTACGAATTGTCGGTGATCGCCAAGATGGGCTGGCCGTCATATTTCTTGATCGTGGCCGATTTTGTCAATTGGGCGAAGAAGAACAAGATCGTGGTCGGACCCGGCCGCGGTTCGGCCGCCGGCTCGTTCGTCTGCTATCTGACCGGCATCACCAACCTGGATCCGCTGGAATACGATCTTTTGTTCGAGCGTTTTCTGAACCCGGACCGCATCTCCATGCCGGATATCGATATGGATTTCGCCGACACGCGGCGCGACGAGGTGATCCGCTATGTGGAAGGGAAGTACGGCAAAGACCATGTGGCGCAGATCATCACCTTCGGCACCATGGCGGCGCGGGCGGCGATCCGCGACGTCGGCCGGGTGCTCGACTACCCTTATGATTTCTGCGACCGGCTGGCCAAGATGATCCCGCCGATGGCCAAATTCAAGGAAGCGATGGAAACGGCGGAGTTGAAAGAAATTTATAATAGCGACCCGAACGCCAAAAAACTGATCGATTTCGCCCGCCGGCTCGAAGGCGTGGCGCGCCACGCCTCGACCCATGCCTGCGGCGTAGTGATCACGCCGCGTCCGCTCACCGACTATATGCCGGTGCAGTACGCCTCGACTTCCGACCGGAACATCGTTTCGCAGTATTCGCTGCATCCGATCGAAGACCTGGGGCTGCTCAAGATGGATTTCCTGGGCCTCAAGAATCTGACCATCATCGAGTCGGCGATCAAGATCATCAAGAATACCCGCGGACTGGAGATTGATATCGACAAGATTCCCCTGAACGACCAGGCCTCCTACCGGCTGTTCCAGGACGGCGAGACCACCGGCGTCTTCCAATTCGAATCGTCGGGCATGAAGCGCTATCTGCGCGAGCTCAAACCAAGCGAATTCGAGGATCTGATCGCCATGGTGGCGCTCTACCGTCCGGGGCCGATGGAGTGGATTCCGGATTTCATCGCCGGCAAGCACGGGCGCAAGAAACCGAAATATCTGCATCCGAAACTGGAGCCGATCCTGAAAAAGACCTACGGCGTGGCGATCTATCAGGAGCAGGTGATGCAGATGGCGCGCGACCTGGCCGGATTCACCATGGCCGAGGCCGACGTATTGCGCAAAGCGGTCGGCAAGAAGATCGCCAAGCTGCTTTCGGAACAGAAAGAAAAGTTCGTAGACGGCTGCGTCAAGAACGGCATCAGCTCCCAGCTCGCGGAAACGATCTTTTCTTTCATCGAACCGTTCGCCGGTTACGGCTTCAACCGTTCGCATGCCGCCTGCTACGCCCTGATCGCCTACCAGACCGCCTACCTCAAAGCCAACTGGCCGACCGAATTCATGGCGGCGCTCCTGACTTCCGACCAGGGCGATACCGATCGGATCGCGATCGAGATCGAAGAATGCCGGCGCGTCGGCATCAGCGTGGCGGCACCGGACATCAACGAATCATACGGCTCGTTCACCGTCGTCACTTCCGGCACGGCGGAGAACCGGGTGGTCTCGCCGGATGAAAAGCTCAACACCATCCGTTTCGGCCTGAAGGCGGTGAAGAACATCGGCGAAAATATCGCCGACGCCATCATCAAGGAAAGGAAAGACAACGGCCCGTTCGCCGGCATATCTGACTTATTGGAACGGGTGACTGATAAGGACTTGAATAAAAAGTCGCTCGAAAGTTTGATCAAATCCGGAGCGCTCGACGGTTTCGGCGAACGGGGAATGTTGCTCGCGAACATGGAATTGATGCTCAGTTTCAACCGGGAGGTCTCGAAAAACGCCGGCAGCGGCCAGTCGAGCTTATTTTCCCTGGCCCCCGCCGCTATCGCCAAACATCAGCTCAGAATGCAGTCCGCTCCGGCGGTCGGTCAGCAGGAAAAATTATCCTGGGAGAAAGAACTGCTGGGCCTCTACATTTCCGAACATCCGTTCAATGAATTCAAAAAAGCGCTCGCCTCGATCATTACGCCGATCGCCGACCTGAAAAACGCCGATCGCGATTCGTCCGTGGTGGTCGGCGGCGTGATTTCCGGAGTAAAAAAAATCATCACCCGTTCCAATGAAGCGATGCTGTTCGTGAAAATCGAAGATCAGCTTGCCAGCGTCGAGGTGCTGGTTTTTCCTTCGCTTCTCAAGACCACCGGCGCGGTCTGGCAGGAAGGAGCGGTAATCCTGTGTGCCGGACGCGTTTCCGACAAGGATCAGGACATCAAACTGCTCGCAAGCAAAGCCACCCAGCTGACCATCGGCAAACTGCAGGCCGAATTGGAGCAGTTCGATAAGATCAGGGAAGTCGGACGTTTCAAAAACGGAAACGGCAATGGCAACGGCTGGAAAAGATCTGAACCGGCGGCGCCGATTCCGGCCCCGACCGGCGTTGCCGCCAAGGAAAATTGCCTGAAAATAATTTTTAACCAAAGCATCGAGCCGGTAGTATTGTCTAAACTGAAGATATTGTTCGATAAAAATACCGGCAGCGACAAGGTTTATTTTAAAATAATTGCCGCCGCCGGCTCTCAAATAATAGAAACCAGCTTCAAGGTCAACAAGACCAAGGAGTTGATTTCGGCCATCAGGGGTCTGGGGGCGGCCGGACTGACCGTTTTGGACAATTAGGCCGTTTTTTGTTATAATTATAGTTATCAACAGCACTATTTTTTACATTTCGTATGGTAATATTGAAAAAAGGAGCAAAAAAACAAAAATCGGCCGAAACCGCGGCACCGGCAGCGGAGGAAAAATCAGAAACGGCACGGCCCAAAAAGAAGATTGTCGTCCGTCGCGCCGGAGCAGTGGGCGCGATCCAGGAAAAATCGGCGACGCCAGCCGTGGACTCGGCCGGTTCGGCCAATTCCATCAGGCAGGCGATCAAAAAAACCGTGGAAGACGAAGCGGTGCCGCCGGCGGAAAAACCGGCAGCCGCGAACCCTCCGACCAGCTTGAAGGATCGTCCGGAATTGGCAAAGCAAGAAGTGATAAAAGTAATTAACGAGGAGATCAGCAGGAAGAAGGGTATCGA
>JAJYMT010000070.1 GCA_021786695.1 bacterium | reverse complement strand
TCGCGCAAAGCGCAAGGGTTTCCCCCTTCAATATTGAATAAATCATGGCAATATTCCAATACAAAGCCAGAGACGCCGCCGGCGTCACCTATTCCGGCCTGGCCGAGGCGGCCAATGAGGCCGAGGCGGTGGAGATACTCAAAGAGCGGGAGCTCTCGGTGATTTTCGTCAAAGAGGAGCAGGCCAAGGGCGCCGCGGCCGCGGCCGGACAGTTCGTGCTCTTCAGCCGCGTCAAGCCGAAAGACGTAGTGATTTTGTCGCGCCAATTCGCGGTCTTGATCTCGGCCAACGTGCCGGTGGTGACGGCCCTCAAGATCACCGCCGACCAGACCGAAAATCCGAAATTAAGGACCGTGGTCTCGCAAGTGGCGGACGAGATCGACGCCGGTTCGCGGCTGTCGGAGGCGTTGGCCAAACACCCGAAGATTTTTTCCAATTTTTACATCAGCGTCATCCGTTCCGGCGAGACCTCGGGCAAATTGGACGAGGTGCTCACTTATCTGGCGGACGAGATGGAGAAGGATTATGACATGATGTCCAAGATCAAGGGCGCGATGATTTATCCGGCTTTCGTCTTCGCCGGCCTGTCCGGCGTCGGGGTGGTGATGATGGTCTTCGTGGTGCCGAAGCTGACGGCGATCCTGCAGGAGACCGGCGGCGAACTGCCATTCGCCACCAAAGTGCTGATCGGGTTGTCCGGTTTCATGACGACTTACTGGTATCTGTTCATACTGATTCTGGCCGGCCTGGGAGTCGGCATCAAGTTTCTGGTCTCGACCGACGTCGGCAAAAGAACGATCGATTCCGCCAAGCTCAAGCTGCCGGTCTTCGGCCGGTTGTTCCAGCTCATCTATCTGGTGCGCTTCACCCGGTCGCTCGGGACGCTCCTGATCGGCGGGGTAGGGCTGACCAAGAGTTTGAAAATCACCGCCGATATCGTGAGCAACAGCGTTTACAAGGAGCTGATCGAGCGCACGGTCAAGGAGGTGGAGGACGGAAATTCGATCTCCAACGTCTTTGCCGAATCGCCGGCCATCCCCAAGATGGTTTCGCAGATGATGAGCATCGGCGAGAAGACCGGCAAGATGGACGTGATATTGAAGCGGATCACCGAATTCTACAGCCGCGAGATCAACAACATCGTCGCCAACCTGATGACCCTGATGGAGCCGATCATCATGGTGATCATGGGCGTGGCGGTCGGCGTGATGGTAGCGGCGATCATTATGCCGATGTATAACATGGCGCAGAACGTGTAAAAATCAATTATGGACCATCAATTACTAATTTGTGATTCTGTGTTATAATAAGCATATAATCAATAATTTTATGGAACAAACAAAAAATCAGGGTTTCACTTTAGTGGAATTATTAGTAGTCATCAGCATCATCGGCCTGCTGTCATCTTTCGCGGTCGTTTCCCTGAACACCGCCCGGGCCAAGGCGCGCGACGCCCTGCGCAAGGGCGATATGGCGCAACTCCGGACCGCCATGAACCTGTATTACGACGATCATAACGGCTATCCGGCTTCGAACCCCCGTTGTACCTGGGTCGCCGCCGCACCGCATGGCGCCACTTTTGACCAGGACGGAGCGGACTGTTATAGCGAGGTTGGTACTGACCCGGCCACTTCCTTGTCGGAAGCATTGGTAGCAAGCACCACCCGCCAGTATCTTGGCAGTATGCCGAAAGACCCGCGGAATACAGGCAACACCGCCGCCACCAACGAATATTTTTACCGTTATGTCAGCGATGGCAGGGATTACGCGATTATTTACCGCCTGGAAGAGCAACCGGGCGTTGATCAGGTGATGAGAGGGTGGTAAACAGAAATTTAAAATTAAAAATTAAAAGTTAAAAAATTTGGTATTCGCTGTCGCGAATGAAATTTATTAGCCGGCCGCTTAAAGTCAAAAACGCTTCGGTTTTAGGAGAAAATGTGGTATAATGTGGATATCTCTAAAATTAGGGATTTATTAATTTATTAATAATTCAAAAGCCAGTCCCCATGCTTGTCGACTTGCCTTTTGAAAAATTGAGAGGGGGTGAAATATGAGAAAAGAACGAGGTTTTACTTTGATCGAGCTCTTGGTCGTGATTGCGATCATCGGCCTGCTTTCCACTTTGGCGGTCGTTGCCCTTAACAACGCCCGTCAGAAATCGCGCGATGCCAAACGTATCGCCGATGTGAAGCAGATGCAGACCGCGCTGGAATTGTATTTCAACGACAATAACGGTTATCCGGGTCCTACATCTCCGACGGTTTTAACGGGATCAATTGCGACTAATTCCGTAACCTATATGGCCGTGGTACCGACGGCACCGACCCCGGCGGATGGCACCGCTTGTGCTTCTTCAAACGCCTATACTTATCAAGCTTCCGGTACGGGTAACTCCGACTATGGCCTATCCTTCTGCTTAGGAGCAACCACTGGCGGCGTTTCAGCTGGTGTTCACACCGCTACTCCGGCCGGCATCCGTTAAAAAAATTCTTATAGAGGATCCTATTTAAGTATTTCCCGGGCCCCCGAAATGGGGCTCGGGTTTTATTTTGCGGTTGTTTAAGATATAATTAAGCCATGGAAACACGGGAAAAAGCGATAAAAATATTGTCGGTCTTTACTGAAATTTGTATTTTGGCGATCGTTTTTTTAGTGCCGACTTATTTTTCTTTTTTCAGGACCAACTATCACATCTTCGAGGTCAACAAGCTGCTAGTATTCCATTTTTTTCTTTTTGCCGGGATCGCGGCTTTTTGGGCCAAGGCGCTCGTGTCCGGCCGGCTGGAATACCGGTTCAATCCGAAGATAATCCTATTCGCCCTGTTGGTCGCGCTGGCATATTTTATATCCAGTTGGCTGGCGCCGCATCCGGGCACGGCCCTTTGGGGCAGCTACATCCGCCAGCAGGGTTTTTATGCCCTGGCGAGCTACCTGGCTTTTTTTCTGCTGCTGATCTTCTGTCTCGAGGACTGGCGGCAGGTCAAGCGGATCCTGATCGCGGTGGTCGCCGGCGGTTTTGTTGTCAGCGTCTATGGTTTGGTCCAGCAATACGGCTACGACCCGATCGGCTGGCAAGAGAACGCGCAATACCTGGGCCGAATTTTTTCCACTCTCGGTCAGCCGAATTATCTGGGGCAATATTTAGTGATGGTTTTGCCGCTGTCAGTTTTTACCGCCGCGATAATCGCGAGCGGGAAAAACTTTTTTTTCCGTTTTTTTGCGTTGCTGATAGTCGCGCTGGAGCTGGCCGCTCTGTTTTTCAGCTTGAGCCGTTCCGCCTGGTTCGGTCTGGCCGCCGGATCGGTTACCGCCCTGTTTTATTTTTTGCTTTATAAACGACGGCGCAAGACGATCATCGCGATTGCGGCCGTGTGTGTTTTGCTGGTCGCATCGATTGTCGCGGCTAACCTCCGGCCCAATCGCAGGATCGATTACGGCCAGACCGATCTGGTCAACCGGCTGTCTAGCGGGCTGTATCTGCGGGGCATGCCGGTGAATCAGATGCGCCTCTACACCTGGCAAGCGGCATGGTCTGAACTGAAGAGTGCTCCGGCCAAGCGGCTGCTGCTGGGATTCGGGCCGGACAACCTGCTCGATCCGTTCGTCCGCCATTACCGGCCGGACTGGGGCGTATATGAAAAGATCAACACCTTCCCGGACCGAGCGCATAATCTCATCCTGGACGGCCTGCTGCAATTCGGCCTGGTCGGAGCGTCGATATCGTTCGTTTATTTTTTCTGGATCGCGGGAATAGCCATCAGGTTTTTTTTCAGGCACGGGCGAAACCTGCCGGTGGAAAGAATCTGGCTCGCCGGTGCGCTTTTGGCCGCCGCCGCCGGCTTCCTGGTGAGCGATTTGTTCGCCTTCCCGATGACCGTCAGCCGGATTTATGTTTATCTGATATTGGCGTTGATGGTGTTTCTGGCGAGCGAGAATGCCCAGAGGCGCGAGCTGAACCTGTCTTGGCTCAAGGAAGACGGACGGATCGCCATCGCCGTGATTTCCGCTGCCATCATCGGCATATTTTTCTATTCCCAGGATTGGCGGTCGTATTCAGCCGACCGTTATCTGATGAGCGCAGCCAGGGCCGACTCTTACGGCGACCAGAAATCACTGGTGGTGAACCTGTCCTTGATGGCCGACGCGAACCCAAGGCGGCCGTTTTACCGCGATCAATACGCCCTTTACTCGGCGAAACTGTTGAGTACGATCAGCGAAGCCGGACGTCGCGATCTCGGAAAAAAAATCATCGACCAGCTTTATTCGATCGATCCGGCGGAATATGATTACGACCTCAAGAACGACCTGGGGTCGGTTTATCTGGCGCTCGGGGAATATTATGATCGAAAATATTACAGAGAGGCGGAAAAAATATATTCACAGCTGATGGGCGAGAACCGGAACATTCCATTGAATTACCTGGGTCTGGCGCGCGCCCAGTTGCGTCAAAATGAGGCGGAAAAAGCGATCGGCACCCTGATTGACGGGCTGAAGGTGCTGCCTCCGACCACGCATCCGGACCTGAATCCGGTCCACCGCAAGGAGCTTGAAGCGGCCTACGCAAATTTTTATGAGCTGCTCGGCCAGGTGTATCTCGGACGGAAAGACCGGAGCAACGCCCTGAAATATTATAAATCCTGGCTGATCCTCGATCCCGAAAACAAGAAAGTCAAAGAAACGATCAAGACCTTAAGTTTATAATATTATGACGCCCCAAGTCGAAGCGCAGATGAATTTATGGCAAAAAATACGCTGGCGAGCCGGCTTTATTCTGACACAGATGTGGGGCAAGGATCCGTCAGTGATTATGTTTTCTTTGCGCTCGAAGGAGCGGCGGGGCCCGGAAGAATTGGCAAAATTCCTAGCCAAGCACAGAAGAATCGGTCAGGACCAGGAAAGAAAAGTTATCAGCTACCGGGGTTATTTGTTCGAATATGGAGGGTCGGCGAATCTTCTTCCCTCGGTCGCCGACCTGGTGTCGATTTGGGGAAATGACGACGGTTATTTCAAAAGAAATTTCATCGATAGCGGCGCCTTTTTTTTCGAAGGCCCGTATACGGATCAGCAGGTCGCGATCCGGAAGGGCGAGGTCGTGATCGACGCGGGGGCGAATATCGGGCTGTTTACGGCATTTGCCAGCAAGAAAACCGGACCGACCGGCAGGGTTTATGCTTTCGAACCGGTCGAACGGACCAAGCGGCTGCTCGAAACGAACGTCAAGAATAACGGGCTGGAAAACGCGCAGGTCGTTCCCTTCGCCCTGGGCGGTGCCGACTCAGAAATCATTTTTTCGGTGCCGGATAAATTGGGCGACAGTTCGCCCTATCAGCAAGGGAATCATCGGACGGAAAAAGCGAGGCAGATCCGGCTTGATTCATTCCTGGAAGAGAACGGGATCGGGCGCCTTGATTTCATCAAGGCCGATATCGAGGGCATGGAGCGGGAAATGCTTCGGGGCGCGGAGAATTCCATCAAGCGGTTCAAGCCGAAGGTCTCAATCTGCACCTATCATCGTCCGGACGACCCGCAGGTCCTGGAAGAAATGTTGCTCGGATTCGTCCCGCAATACAAGATCAGAAAATCAAGAACGAAATTATTCGCCTGGATCTGAACTTATGAGAATAGCCATCGATTGCCACACCCTGGAGATAGAAAATTGGGCCGGCAAGGAACAGCATTTGTATAATGTCGTCTCGGAATTGATGAAAATCGACGCCGAGGATGAGTATGTGCTGTATTTCCGCAAACCGGTCGATTGCTTCAGCCAACTGCCGCCGAGATGGAGGATAAGAAATTTCAATCTGCCGACTCCGCTGTGGCAATTTGTCGTTCTGGCTGATGCGCTTTTGAAAAAAATCGATCTGTTTTTCGCTCCCTGCACCTATCTGTTGCCGGCGCTTAATTTTTTTCTGCCTTCGGTAATAATCATTTTTGATCTGACCACCTTTTTGCCGGTGATCAAAGAGACCCACAAAAGATCCACCCGCTGGCGCGAATTTTTGCTTTTGAAGCAGGCGATCAAGAACAGCGTCTGCGCGGTCGCCATTTCCGAAAGCACGAAAAATGATGCGGTCGGATGGTTCAAGATCGAAGCCGGGAAAGTAAAGGTCATTTATCCGGCAGCTAACCGGCGGTTCGGCGCGGCGACCGGCGAAGGAGGGGACGACGAAATAATCCGCAAGTACAAACTGCCTGAAAAATACATCCTGACCGTGGGCACCTTGGAGCCGAGGAAGAACCACCTGGCCCTGATCGACGCCTTTGATGCTTTGGTGCGGACAGGACAAGCCGGCGATTGCCGGCTGGTAATCGCCGGCAAGCAAGGCTGGTTTTATCAGGATATCTTCAGGCGGGTCGAATCCTTGGGTTTAAGCAAACAGGTGATTTTTTTGGGTTATGTGCCGGACGATGATCTGCCGGGGATTTATAAACAGGCCATGATTTTTGTCTATCCGTCGCTATATGAGGGCTTCGGCATCCCGGTTCTGGAGGCGATGGCCTGCGGCTGTCCGGTGATTACCTCGAACATCTCTTCGTTGCCCGAGGTCGCCGGCCAGGCGGCGGTCTTGATCGAGCCGACCGACCCGGGGCGATTGGCCGAAGAAATGTGGCTATTGCTTAACGATCCGAAGAGGCGGGAGTCGATGATTGAACGGGGGTATATACAGGCGGCAAAATTTTCCTGGGAACGAAGCGCTCGAGAACTGCTGGCGGTGTTCAGATCCATCGGTAACTGATGATTATTTTTCCATAAACCGATTTTCTGGTATAATATAGATATAATAATTCATCGATAACTTTATGAAAGAAGGCGGATTTTTCATCAAATCAAAAATTAAAACCATCCTGCTGTTATCAATGCTCTTTATCATGTTTTTGGCCGGCTTATTTCTGCTCTGGGGCGCTTATGGGGGTGAGTATGTTTTGGCCTTCACTAACAAGGGGCCGACCGACACCCTGACCAATCTGGACTGGAACGGGTTAGTAAATGATTTTGTCAGAAAGATCGGAGATACGATGACCGGCGCTTTAAATATGAACAGCAATGCGATCACCAATTTGCCGACACCGGTAAACAACAGGGATGCAGCCAATAAGGGTTATGTGGATACGGCGGTCGCCGGAGCGGGCGGAGGCGGCGACACCTACACTAACTGGGGCAGGCCGGATTGTCCGAGCGGCGATTCCTTGATTTATAGCGGCTATGGCTTCGGTACGCGCTGGGACGCGTCTCCAGGCGGCGGCGAGGTACTGTGCCTGAAATCGCCGGGTGTCGCCGGCGGAGTGTATGCCAGTCCGGTAGACAAGCTCTGGCCGCTCGTCACCGGCCAGCAATCTTTCATGCCTTCCGACATGGCCGGCGGCAACGCCGGAGCTAAAGTCGTTTCCTGCGCCGTCTGTTATCACAATGGCGGCGCCTGTTACACCGCCTGGGGCTCTAACGGTTGTGACGGCGGTTTTACCAACAAATACGCCGGCTATGTCTTTGGCGGCGCGGTCAATTATCCGGGTAGCGGCACC